>CAXBQV010000055.1:0-11573 GCA_963978265.1 uncultured bacterium
GCATCAACGGAATCGGCATCGCACGCGATGCCGTGCTCCGTGGACTCTCGGTGTTGCTGATCGAACAGGAAGACGTCTGCGCCGGCGTATCTGCCTGGTCCGGTCGGCTGGTGCACGGTGGTCTGCGGTATCTGGAGCACCTCGACTTCGGCTTGGTGTACGAATCGCTGACCGACCGCGAGCGACTGTTCCACAACGCCCCGCACCTCGTGCGTCCAGTGTCGTGGATGATGCCCGTCTACAAGCACAATCGCCGTCCGGGCTGGATGGTCGAGCTCGGCATGATCCTGTTCGACATGCTGTCGTTCAAGAAGACCGCGCCGTGGCACCGCTATCTCTCGCGGTCCAGGACACTGCGGCGCTTCCCGGGGATTTCACCCGACGGACTCAAGGGTTCGGTCGTGTTCTACGACGGACAAGTCGAACTCGCCGAACGTCTCTGCGTCGAACTCACCATTGACGCACGACGGAACGGCGCGAACGTGCTCACGCACTCGAAAGTCGATGCACCGCTTATGCGCAACGGTCGAGTGGCAGGCGTCACGTACGTTGATCGGCTGACAGAGGAGCGAGGCGAAGCGTTCGCATCGATCGTCATCAACGCTGCGGGACCGTGGATTGATCGCGTCTTCACCGACGCCAAGCAGCCGCGCCTCAATGGTGGGACCAAGGGCAGCCATCTCATCGTCGACCACTTCCCCGGCGCACCGACCGATGTCGTGTACTACGAGTCACGGCATGACGGCCGACTCGTTCTCGTGATCCCGTGGATGGGTCGCTACATGCTCGGTACCACGGACATTCGGTGGGAATCGGAACCGGACGATGCCCGTTGCGATATCGGCGAGGCCGAGTACCTGCTCGGAGAAGTAAACGCCCTTGTACCGGATGCGAATCTCTCGATGGCGGATGTGCTGTACACGTACAGCGGTGTGCGCCCGCTGCCATACGTGCCTGACAAGGCCGAATCTTCGGTTCCGCGCACACATGTGCTCTATGACCATGCGAAGCATGGTCTTCCCGGGCTGGTCACCGTTGTCGGCGGCAAGCTCACCACGTTCCGTCAATTGGCAGAAGACGCAGTCGATCTCATCCTCCGCGAGCTCGGCAAAGCATCGGTCAAGACGACGACGCGCAAGCGACTGCTGCCGGGAGCCATCGGACCTGGCACGGCAGCAGTCGTCGCGCGCCTCACCGACCTCGGCCTGAACACCAAGAGTGCAAAGCGGCTGGCATGGCTGTACGGCAGTCGCGCGCTCGACGTGTGGGCGCTGACGACGGATGACGCGCGGCTTGCCAAGGTCATCGACGGTGCGAGTGGCGCAATCGGCGCCGAAGTCGTGTTGGCGGTTCGCGAAGAGTTCGCTCGAACACTTACCGACGTGATGGCGCGTCGCATCCTGCTCGCATTCGAACCGAATCATGGGCGTGCAGCGGAATTGGAAGTCGCCTCGATCATGGCGGGGCTGCTCGGCTGGGACGCGGTTCGCGTCGAGCAGGAGATCGCCGGGTACCACACCTGGCTTGGCCACCTCGCGATTCCAGATGTCCACGGTCCGCGATCCGCAAGTTTCGGCGCAGGAACCCCGGAGCCGGCCCGATGAACATTCTCGCCATCGATACCGGCTCCAGCAGCTGCCGCGCAGTCGTTGTCACACCCGAAGGCAGCATCATCGCCGAGGGTCGTGGAGCCGTGCCGTGGAAGTTTCCGCAGCCGAGTTGGGTCGAGATGGACCCGAAAAAACTCTGGGCTGTCACACGCACCGCCGTCGAACACGCTCTTGCGAAGGTCAACCCTGCGGAGATTGTTGGCGTCGGCATCACGAGCCATCGCGAATCAGTCGTCATGTGGGATCGCAAGACCGGCGAACCTGTTCACGACGTGGTCGTGTGGATCTCACAACAGACTGACGACATCATCCGTCGCTGGGATGAGGAAAAGTTAGGCCCGGTCTTCACCGAACGCACCGGTCTCCGTAACGACTCCTTCTTCTCCGCAGGCAAGGTCGTCTGGCTTCTGGAGAACGTGCCCGGTTTGCGCGCTCGCGCAGAGGCGGGGGAGATCGCGCTCGGCACAGTCGATAGCTGGGTGCTGTGGAACCTCACCGGTGGGGAGACGCACGCCACCGACCACTCATGCGCTTCACGCACCGCGCTCTTCAACCTTGAGCAGCTCGGATGGGACGAAGAACTCTGTGCACGCCTGAACATTCCGATGTCGCTGTTCGCCCAGGCATTGCCGAGTGATGGCGACTTCGGTCGTGTTTCCGCCGACATCATCGCGCATCGTCCACCGATCCGAGCGGTGGTTGCCGACCAACAGGCCGGCATGTTCGGCCAGGCGTGCATCGAAGCCGGATCGGCGAAGAACACCTTCGGTACCGCTGCCGTGCTCACCTACAACACCGGTGATCACCCGCTGCTTGTCCCCGGTCTTACCGCGAGTGTCGGATGGACGGTGCAAGGGATCACCGCGTATGAGGCCGAAGGCGTTGTGTTCCACAGTGGACAGACCTTGTCCTGGTTGAAGGACAACCTCGGCATCAGCGCCGGCAACATCGATGAAGTCGCGGCAAGCGTTGCGAGCACCGGTGGCGTCTACATCGTGCCGGCATTCGGCGGTATGTGCGCACCCCATTGGAATCGGCAGATTCGTACCTCGATCAGCGGAATGAGTCTCGAGACGACGCAGGCGCACGTCATCCGCGCGGGCGTGGAGGCGATGGTGTACCAAACCGTCGACATCCTCCGGATCCCCGCGAGCCCCACCGTTTCATCACTGAAGGTCGACGGCGGCGGTTCGCAAAGCAATTGGCTGTGCCAGTTCCTCGCCGATCTCGGCAATATTGAAGTTGTACGCCCGAGAGAACTCGAGCGCACCGCCCTCGGTTGTGCCTTCATCGCTGGCATTGCCCTCGGCATTTGGAAGAACCACGCAGACGCTGCCTCCACCTGGTCTGTGGAACGCACGTTCGAGCCGCGGATGTCCGCGACCGAGCGTGAAGAGCTCTATGCCGGTTGGCAACGAGCCCTCAACCAGGTGATGCACTCATGAGTGCCACGCCCGTCTCGCAAAGGAATACTTCAATGAATCTCCCGCTCGCGCTGCTACACGAAGCACGCATGAACGGATACGCAGTCGGCGCATTCAACATGCACAACGAGGAAACCACCCAAGCGCTGTTGCTGGCCGCAGAAGATGCGAATGCACCAGTCTTCCTGCAGGTGGGTCGCGCGATCATCCCGCACATGGGTGTTCGCAATGCGTTCCAGATGACGAAGCGGATTGCCAAGGAATCCAACGCGGTCTACGTGATCCACCTCGATCATGGTTCGTACGAAGAGGTACTCGACGCCATCAAGCTCGGCTTCACTTCCGTGATGTACGACGGTGCACATCTTCCGTTCGAGGAGAACATCAAGACCACGCGTCGGATCGTCGAGATAGCACACGAATTCGGCGTCGTCGTCGAGGCGGAACTCGGCCGCATCCCTGACGCTGATCAACCGGTCGAATGGGCCAGCTTCTACACCGATGTCCACGAGGCGGAACGATTCGCGGCAGAAACCGGCATCGACAGTCTTGCGATCTCGGCAGGTGTCGTGCACGGCGTCCCGGCACTGCCTCCTGCACCGCTCGCAATCGAGCTCATCGAGCAGATCCGTGGTGTCGTCGAAGTGCCGCTCGTGCTTCACGGCGCATCCGGCGTCCCGGTGAACGAGTTGAAGGCCGCAATCGGTGCCGGCGTGCACAAGCTGAACGCCGACACGGATCTGCGACTGGCCTTCCGTCGTGGCATCGAGGAGACGTGGAACCAGGGCGATCGCCAACTCGAAACAGCCATGGCACGTGGCCGTGAACTCATGCGACAGGCCACCGTCGAGAAGATGCGTGAGTACGGCTGCGCTGGT
The DNA here is from genome assembly GCA_963978265.1 of uncultured bacterium. Taxonomy (GTDB): domain Bacteria; phylum Actinomycetota; class Actinomycetes; order S36-B12; family UBA5976; genus JAKALQ01. The sequence continues at coordinate 3,913 of CAXBQV010000055.1, forward strand.
CGTGCCAGTGACTTCCAAAGCGTGAGCGCCGCTTCGCGCGCGTGGTGAACAGCATGCTGTCCGAAGGAACCGCCACTCAGCTCAAAGGCATCCGCCGCGTCGCTGCGCGTCGAATGGTGCAAGCATGGGCAGCACCGGCATTCACATTGAGCATCGACGTCGATATGTCGAAGACGCTTGCGGACGCCAAGGCGATCGACGGTGTGACTGTCACCGACATCCTGCTGAAGGCATGTGCCGACGCACTCGTCGAAGTTCCGGCGCTGAATGCGCACTACAACGACGAAGTCGTAACCACCTATCCGGAGGTCAACCTCGGGCTGGCGGTCGCGACCGACGCCGGACTCATGGTGCCAGTCATCCACGGCGTACAGGCGCTATCCCTCACCGAGATCGCCGAACGCCGCAGGGATGTGGTGACCCGGGCTCGCGAAGGCAGGCTCACGACCGCGGATATCGACGGTGCCACGTTCACGATTTCGAACCTCGGCATGCTCGGCATTGATCGATTCTCCGCGATTCTCAATCCGCCGTCGGTCGGCATTCTCGCCATCGGCAGTTCGAAGCAGACTGTTTCGGTCGTCGACGGGAACATCACGATCGTTCCGATTGCTGCGTTCGGTCTCACGTGTGACCATCGTGCAGTCGACGGCGCGACGGGTGCAGCGTTCCTCACTGCACTCCGCAACGCGTTGGCCAAGCAACTCGTCGGCTGACGACATGACCACGGGTGCGATCGCTGCGCCAGCGCTTGCGGACGCTGCCTGGGTGGTGTCGGCCGACGGCCGCCTCGGCGACATTGCCGCCGGTCCCAGCCTCCTCCGACGCACGACAGCGCTCGCGACGAATCCACTTGTGCGCATCTACCGGCCGCGACCGGTCGTTGCGTTCGGTGGGAGTGATCGCCGCAGTCCCGGATTCGATGCGGCATTCGACGTCGCTGTGCAGCACGGCTTCATGCCGATGCTGCGTGCTCCCGGGGGCCATGCCGTTGCCTACCATCGTCAGTCCCTGTGCGTGGAGTTCTTCGCGGCAACCGATGATCCGCACCGCGGCATGCATGAACGATTCGAACAGATCGGCGGACTCTTCCGGGTCGCACTCGCAAGACTCGGCATTGATGCCCAACTTGGTTCGGTGCCGGATGAGTACTGCCCGGGCAAGCACAGCCTGAACGTCGACAATCGCGTCAAGCTCGTCGGCACCGCGCAACGCATCATCAAGGGCGGGTGGATGTTCGGTGCCGGCATCGTGTGCGAACGACCGACTGCGATTCGCGACGTCCTCACCGACGTGTACGCCGCGCTCGGCTTGGCCTTCGACCCGACGTCGGTGGCAGCAACGCAAGAGTTGTCACCGATCGCCGACACCGGCGCTCTCGAGGCGGCGCTTCTGGAAACACTGTATGAACAACTCGATGTGGACCACGACCGTTCACAGCACCTCGACCACCTGCTGAGGCCATGATGACCGAAAACGCAATGCACGCAGTACGCCGTGTCATGTCGGAACATGAGCACACACGGATGGCGCCATGTGGTATCGGATCGATCATCATCGGCAACGATGTGCTTGAGATGATTCCGCAGCATGTGCGCAACCTGCTCGTCGACAATGACAAGTACCGACCGCACGTGCTGTTCGTCGTGGACAAGACCGATATCCGCCGCAAGGGTGTATCGGTGAAGCCAGCAGTGAAGGCCGTGCTCGAAGAGACCTTCGAGGTCACCGAACTCGTCCTCGACGACGGCCATCCCGAGCTGCACGCTTCGGAAGCCGTGGTCGAGCAGGTTGCGGCAGCCGCCAAGCATGTGGATGCCGTTGTGACGCTCGGCGGCGGCACCATCAGCGATCTCGGCAAGATGGGGTCGGCCCGGGTGGGGAACCCACCGCTCGTTGTCGTTCAGACTGCAGCCTCGGTCGACGGCTTCACCGACGATGTATCGGTGCTGCTGAAGAACGGTGTGAAGCGCACGGTGCCCTCTCGGTGGCCGGATGTGGTTGTTGCGGATTCCGCGCTGATCGCGGAGGCACCCAGCCATATGAACCGCGCAGGGTTCGGGGAGATCAACTCGATGTTCGTCGCACCGGCGGACTGGTTGCTGGCAAAGCACGTCGGATTCGACGACGGATTCTCGTGGGGCCCAATTGCGCTTCTGCAGGAAGTCGGACAAGGGATTCAGGACTGGTCGCCGGGGCTCGCATCCGCCGACTTCGGATCGATCGCCCAACTCACCCGAGCGCTCGATATCCGCGGTGTGGCAACCGGTGTCGCCGGTTCTACCGCATTGCTCTCCGGCGTGGAACATCTCATCAGCCACATGCTCGATATCTCGAACGCCGCCCACCATCGCAGCATCGGATTGCACGGTGCGCAGGTGGGAGTGGCGAGTGTCGTTGCAGCAGTGGTGTGGGAGGAGCTCTTCGAACGGCTCGACACGCTTCACGAGGTCGAACTTCAACCCACAGATCGCATCAGAGCGGAGAGACTCGTCCACGAGGCATTCGGCGGCCTTGACGGCAACGGGCAGATCGCCGCCGAGTGCTGGCGAGACTACGAAGCGAAACTCCACACCTGGGATGGTCATCGCGATGCCATTTCCGAATTCGTGGCCAACTGGGCGACGCACCGAGACGAATTCCGTGCACTTGTGAAGTCGCCGTCGGAGATCGCGCGCGGTTTGATTGTCGCCGGATCCCCGGCCACCTTTGATGCGCTCGATCCGGCGATCGAACCCGAACTCGCCTTCTGGGCTGTCAAGCACTGTGCACTCATGCGCAATCGCCTCACTGCCGTGGATGTCTTCATGCAGTTCGGGTGGTGGACCGACGAGCTGGTCGCGGAACTCATCGATCGAGCCCACACGTGTGCTGATGTCACGATCGGACAAAGCGCATGAGAGACCTCGTCATCGGAATCGACAGCTCCACGACGGCGTCGAAAGCGGTCGTCTGGAATGCGGAAGGTGTGGCAGTCGCACAGGCGCGTGCCACATACGAGACCAGTCACCCGCAGCCATCTTGGGGCGAGCAGAACGCCGAAGACTGGTGGGTGGCGACACGTCGTGCGCTTGCACGCGCAGTGCAATCCGTCGACTCGTCGAGGATCGCGGCCATTTGCGTCACGCACCAACGTGAGACCTTTGTGTGCCTCGACCAGAATGCGCAGCCGTTGCGTCCTGCAATGCTCTGGATGGATGGACGCGCGGTCAAGGAAGTCGAGCAACACGGTACTGCGCGCGTGCATGAACTCACCGGCAAACCTGCGAACCTCACGCCTGCCTGGTACAAACTGTTGTGGCTGCGGACCAATGAACCCGAGACCTTGCAGCGTGCGACCAAGATCGTGGATGTCCAAGGGTTCCTGAACCATCGGCAATTGCCCTGGCTTCCATCGCTATCTCCCTATTTCTCTGGAAATCTCAACAAGTCGTCGACGCGCTTACTTGCGCTTCGCCTTCTTGTCGTCCTTCACGTGGCCCTTGAACGTGCGCGTAGGCGCGAACTCGCCGAGCTTGTGACCGATCATGTTCTCGGACACGAACACCGGGATGTGCTTGCGACCATCGTGCACGGCAATGGTGTGACCGAGCATCGACGGAATGATCATCGAGCGACGAGACCACGTCTTGATGACGTTCTTCGTGCCCTTGTCGTTCTGGGCATCCACCTTCTTCTCGAGGTGGGAGTCCACAAAGGGACCCTTCTTCAGACTGCGTGGCATCTTGGCGTTCCTCAGCGGCTCTTGTTGCTCTTGCGGCGACGAACGATGAATTGATCGCTCGCCTTCTTCGGCTTGCGGGTGCGGCCTTCCGGCTTGCCCTTCGGGTTGACCGGGTGACGGCCACCGGAGGTACGGCCTTCGCCACCACCGTGCGGGTGATCAACCGGGTTCATGGCGACACCGCGAACGGTCGGGCGGACGCCCTTCCAGCGCATGCGGCCGGCCTTGCCCCAGTTGATGTTCGACTGTTCGGCGTTACCGACTTCGCCGACGGTTGCGCGGCAGCGCACGTCGACGTTGCGGATTTCACCGGACGGCAGACGGAGCTGCGCGAACGGGCCGTCCTTCGCCACGAGCTGCACGCTTGCGCCTGCGGAACGGGCGAGCTTGGCACCGCCACCAGGACGCAGTTCAACCGCGTGCACGATGGTGCCGACCGGGATGTTGCGCAGCGGCAGGTTGTTGCCCGGCTTGATGTCGGCCGACGGACCGGTCTCGATGCGGTCGCCCTGCTTCAGCTTGTTCGGCGCGATGATGTAACGCTTCTCACCATCGGCGAAGTGCAGCAGCGCGATGCGGGCGGTGCGGTTGGGGTCGTACTCGATGTGAGCGACCTTCGCCGGCACGCCGTCCTTGTCCGCGCGCTTGAAGTCGATGATGCGGTACGCACGCTTGTGGCCACCGCCGATGTGACGCGTGGTGACGCGACCCGATGCGTTGCGGCCACCGGTCTTCGCGATCGGGGCGAGCAACGACTTCTCAGGCGTGCTGCGCGTGATCTCGACGAAGTCGGCGACGCTGGAACCACGACGCGAAGGCGTCGTCGGCTTGTACTTACGGATACCCATTGCTCAGTCCTCAGCTAACCGGTCCGCCGAAGAGTTCAATGCGATCGCCCTCTGCCAGCGAGACGATGGCGCGCTTGGTGTCGCTGCGCTTGCCATAGCCGATGCGGGTGCGGATTGCCTTGCCCTTGCGGTTGATGGTGTTCACGTTGGTGACGCGGACGCCGAAGACAGACTCGACAGCCTGCTTGATCTGCGTCTTGTTTGCGTCGGTGCGGACGAGGAACGTGTACTTGTTCTCGTCCAGAAGGCCGTAGCTCTTCTCCGAAATGACGGGCGCGATGAGAATGTCGCGCGGATCTGCGATCGTCACAGCGCGGCCTCGCTTTCGGTGCCGACACCCTTGACCGACTTGCCGACCACCGGGCCGGCGAGGAAGGCAGCGAGTGCTTCTTGGGTGAAGACGACGGCATCGGCGACGAGGACGTCGTAGGTATTGAGCTGGTCGACGAACAGCACGTGGATCGTGGGGACGTTGCGCAGCGACAGCGCAGCGTTGTCCTCCGAGCGACCGAGCACCACGAGCGCGTTCTTCTGCGCGACCTTGGCGATCGCCTGCACTGCGGTCTTGGTCGACGGCGTTTCGCCTTCGATGAGCGAGGAGAAGACGTGCACCTTGCCGTCGCGTGCGCGATCGGAGAGTGCGCCGCGAAGTGCAGCTGCCTTCATCTTCTTGGGGGTGCGCTGGTCGTAGTCACGCGGGACCGGACCATGTGCGACACCGCCGCCACGCATTTGAACGGCGCGGATCGAACCCTGACGGGCGCGACCGGTGCCCTTCTGCTTGAACGGCTTGCGACCTGCACCCGAAACCTCGCCACGATCCTTCGCCTTGGCGGTGCCCTGGCGTGCCGCTGCGAGCTGCGCAACAACCACCTGGTGGATCAGCGGAACGTTCGTCTGCACATCGAAGACCTCGGCCGGAAGATCGACCGAGCCGGACTTCTTGCCCGAAGCGTTGAGGACGTCAACAGTTGTCATGTCAGTTGCCCTTCGCCGCGGACTTCACAACCACGAGACCGCCCTGCGGACCCGGGATTGCGCCCTTGATGAGGATGAGGCCCTTATCGGCATCGACCGCGTGCACCGTGAGGTTTTGGGTGGTCACCTGATCGCCACCCATGCGGCCGGCCATCTTGAGTCCCTTGAACACGCGACCCGGAGTGGCGCAAGCGCCGATCGAACCCGGGGTGCGGTGGGTGCGGTGTGCACCGTGCGATGCGCGGTGACCGCCGAAACCGTGGCGCTTCATGACACCGGCGAAACCCTTACCGAGTGAAGTGCCCGTAACGTCGACGACCTGACCTGCTTCGAAGACATCGGCGTTGATCTCCTGACCAACCGTGTATTCGCTTGCATCATCGGTGCGCAGTTCGGTGACGTAACGCCGCGGCGTCACGCCTGCCTTTTCGAAGTGACCCGCCTGCGGCTTCGTCACCTTGCGCGGATCGATTGCGCCGAAGGCAACCTGGATCGCGCTGTATCCATGCGTGTCGGGAGTACGCACCTGCGTAACAACGCAAGGCCCGGCCTGGACGACGGTTACCGGCACAACGCGGTTGTCGGCGTCCCAAACCTGGGTCATACCGAGCTTGGTGCCCAGCACTCCCTTGAGGTTCTTGGTCATGATGCGTTATCCCTTAGAGCTTGATCTCGATGTCGACGCCGGCCGGGAGGTCGAGACGCATGAGCGAATCCACCGTCTTCGGCGTGGGGTCGAGAATGTCAATGAGGCGCTTGTGTGTGCGCATTTCGAAGTGCTCGCGGCTGTCCTTGTACTTGTGAGGAGAGCGAATAACGCAGAACACGTTCTTCTCCGTCGGCAACGGCACCGGGCCGGCAACCTGTGCACCAGTACGGGTCACCGTCTCGACGATCTTGCGCGCCGAGGAGTCGATGACCTCATGGTCATAGGCCTTGAGCCTGATGCGGATCTTCTGTCCCGCCATGGCGTTTGGGTTCCTTACCTGTGTGGGGCCGCTGCTTTGGTTCTTGCCCCGGTGGTTGCCCACCAGGAGCGGGGGCGGTCAGCGGTTGACCGCCCCTGTCTGGTAATTACTTGACGATCTTCGTAACGCGACCGGCACCGACGGTGCGGCCACCTTCGCGGATTGCGAAGCGGAGACCTTCGTCCATGGCGATCGGCTGAATGAGCGCAACGTTCATTTCAGTGTTGTCGCCGGGCATGACCATTTCGCGGCCGGCCGGAAGGGTGACAACGCCGGTCACGTCAGTCGTACGGAAGTAGAACTGCGGACGGTAGTTGTTGAAGAACGGCGTGTGACGGCCGCCTTCTTCCTTGGACAGGATGTAGGCCTGTGCTTCGAACTCGGTGTGCGGGGTGATCGAACCCGGCTTGCAGAGAACCTGGCCGCGCTCGACTTCCTCGCGCTTGGTGCCACGGAGGAGCAGACCGACGTTCTCGCCAGCCTGACCTTCGTCGAGCAGCTTGCGGAACATTTCGACACCAGTGACCGTGGTCTTCTGGGTCTTCTCCTTGATGCCGACGATTTCGATTTCCTCGTTGACCTTGATGATGCCGCGCTCGATACGACCGGTGACAACGGTGCCACGGCCGGTGATCGTGAACACGTCTTCAACCGGCATGAGGAACGGCTGGTCAATAGCGCGCTCCGGGGTCTTGATGTAGGTGTCGACAGCGGTCATGAGTTCCATGATCGCGTCGCCCCACTTCGCATCGCCCTGGAGTGCCGGGAAGGCAGCCACGCGGACAACCGGGATGTCGTCGCCCGGGAACTCGTACGACGAGAGGAGTTCACGAACTTCCATCTCGACGAGCTCGAGGATTTCCTCGTCGTCGACCATGTCGCACTTGTTGAGGGCAACCACGATCGCCGGCACGCCGACCTGGCGAGCGAGCAGCACGTGCTCGCGGGTCTGCGGCATCGGGCCGTCGGTGGCGGCGACCACGAGGATCGCCCCGTCCATCTGGGCCGCGCCGGTGATCATGTTCTTGATGTAGTCAGCGTGACCAGGGCAGTCGACGTGCGCGTAGTGGCGCGACTCGGTCTGGTACTCGACGTGCGCGATCGAGATGGTGATACCGCGCTGACGCTCTTCTGGCGCCTTGT
>CAXBQV010000056.1:0-11432 GCA_963978265.1 uncultured bacterium
CCAGCACCGAGAAGGCCCTGGCCAAGGCCGGACTCTCGATCGACGACATCGGGCTCTTCGAGATCAACGAGGCCTTCGCCGTGCAGGTGCTGTCCTTCCTCGAGCACTTCGGCATCGCCGACGACGACCCGCGCGTGAATCCGTACGGCGGTGCGATCGCCGTCGGTCATCCGCTCGCCAGCAGCGGCGTGCGCCTGATGGCGAACATGATCGCCTACTTCGACGCCAACCCGAAGGCCCGCTACGGCCTCACCACCATGTGCATCGGCCTCGGCATGGGTGCCACGGTGGTCTGGGAGAACACTGCAGAAGGTGCACGATGACCGACGAGAAAGTGACGCGCTCACTCCTCCGCTACTTCACATTCCCGGATGGCTCCACCGGAGCCTTGATCACGTTGGACAACGGGCAGGATTACAACCGGCCGAACACGTTCAGCGCCGGTGGCATGCAGTCGCTGTCCGATGCGCTCGACGAGGTCGAACGCTCGGAAGCCACGGCGCTCCTCATCACCGGCAAGCCCTACAGCTTCAGCGCCGGCGCCGATCTCGGTCCCGGTGGCATCATGTCGAGCGGCAAGACGCCACGGCAGATCGCGGAGATGGGCCACGAGACCTACCGTCGACTCGGCGAGATGAAGATCCCCACCTTCGCCCTCATCAACGGCATGGCCTTCGGCGGTGGATTCGAGCTCGCCCTCAACTGCAAGTACCGGACCATCAGTTCGGCCGCAGGTGCGGTCGCACTTCCCGAAGTGCACCTCGGACTCATCCCCGGCTGGGGCGGTGCCTACTTGCTGCCGCGCCTCATCGGGCCGCGCAATGCAGTGAAGGTGATCGTCGAGAACCCGCTGTCGAACAACAAGATGCTGAAGCCGCAGGAGGCCGCCGAACTCGGCATCGCCGACGTGCTGCTCCCATCTGCCACGTTCGTCGCTGACAGCATCATGTGGGCGCACAAGGTCGTCACCGGCGCCATCACGGTGCAGCGCACGGACCACACCGCGGATGTCGCGTCGTGGGATGCCGCAATCGAGCAGGCGCGCACGTTCGTGGCAGCGAAGACCCGGAACGCCTTTCCGGCACCACTGCGAGCAGTGGAGTTGCTGGAGGCTGCGCGCACGAATGATCGCGACGCAGGATTCGAAGCTGAGGACGACGCCCTCGTCGACCTGCTCGGCACACCGCAGCTGCGGTCCAGTATCTACGCGTTCAACCTCATCACCCGTCGTTCCAAGAAGCCGGTCGGCGTTCCGGAAGGCGTCGACCCGCTGCCCGTCGCCCGGGTCGGTGTCGTCGGTGGTGGCTTGATGGCATCGCAGATCGCCCTGCTCTTCGCGTCCCGCCTGCGCTCCGCAGTCGCCATGGTCGAGGTCGACCAGGCGCGCGCAGACGCAGCAGCCGACCGTGTCCGCGGATTGCTCGAGACCGACGTCAAGCGTGGTCGCAAGACTCCGGCCGCTGCAGCGGCGCTCGGCAGTCTCATCACGACGTCCGCGTCGCTCGATTCGCTTGCGAACTGCGACCTCGTCATCGAAGCCGTGTTCGAGGAGATGGACGTCAAGAAGGACGTATTCGCCAAACTCGACGGGATCGTCAGCGAGCAGTGCCTGCTCGTCACGAACACCTCGTCGTTGTCGGTCAATGAGATGTCCGCACACCTCCGTCATCCCGAACGCGTAGTCGGCATCCACTTCTTCAACCCGGTCGCCGTGATGCCGCTTGTAGAGATCATCCCGACGGAGCGCACGAACGACGTCACGCTCGCAACCGCATTCGCGGTCGCCGGCAAACTGAAGAAGACGGCTGTCAAGGTGGTCGACTCCCCCGGCTTCGTCGTGAACCGCATCCTCCTGCGCGAGCTCGCGGTGCTGTTCGCAATGGTCGACGACGGGCTGTCGCTGGAGAACGTCGTGAAGTCCACGGAGAAGATGGGCCTGCCGATGGATGCACTCCAACTGCTCGACCTCGTCGGACCTGCGGTGGGACTGCACGTCAACGAGACCATGCATCACGCCTATCCGAGTCGCTTCAAGCTGTCGAACTTCCTCACGCAGATCGTCTCCAACAAGATCACGAAGTTGCTCGACGAACAGGGCCACGTGAAGCCGGAAGTGCGTGCACTCCTTCCCAAGGAGAGCAGCCTGACGGTCGAAGACGCCCGACTCGCGCTCGAGAACGCGCTCGTTGAGGAAATCTCGATCATGCTCGACGAGAAGATCGTCGACGACGTCTCACAGATCGACCTGTGCATGCTCGTGGGTGCCGGCTGGCCGTTCGCGATCGGTGGCGGTTCGCCGTACCTCGATTACTCGGGTGCCAGCACGCGGGTACGCGGCAAGACGTTCGGCGCGGCCTAATACCGCCGACGCCCCGAAGTGGACGTTCGCATGCCGGCGGTATGCGCACGTCATGAACGTCGTACGACCATTGGATGACCAACGGTTCGTAGATCCCTTTTGCAGCATGCGGGTGCAGACTCGAATGGCTCCATACACAGATGCGAAGGGATCGCAATCATGGAGCGTCGACGTTCATTTCTTTGGGTCACAGCTGTCGCCATTGCAGTAGGGCTGCTGTTCGCCATCACATCACCCGGCAGGGCGGATCTAGCCGAGAACGAGTTCAACTCCGGTAATGGAGAGACCTGGAACGATCCCAACTCGGCAAGTCAGTACTACACCGAAGGCTGGCGCGATTGGGAAGACATCAAGAACCTCGTCACGGTCAAGAGCGATATCGCCGACCGCGCGACCGACGACTCCTTCGGTCAAGGAACCAAGGAGGACAACTCGACGGTGTCCGTCGGCCTCGGATCGATTCCGCCGAACAAGAGCGACCTGACGAACTTCTACATCGCCTCCGAGCAACGAGACACGACCGAAACGGACTATGCGCACACGTTCCTCTACCTGGCGTGGACGCGCACGAATGCGCTCGGTTCGGCCAATATGGATTTTGAACTGAATCAGGTCCAGCCCAACCTCTCGGCCGCAGGAAGTACCACGATCAGTCGCACCGCGGGTGACGTGCTCATCACCTACGACTTCGACCGCGGCGGAAAGTCGCCGTCGATCGCGGCCCTGTTCTGGGTGACGAGCGGAACCGCAAGTCGCTGCTACGCAGGTAATCGACTTCCGTGCTGGGGCGATCGGATGGTGCTCCTCGATGCCAATGCCGGTCTGCAGGAATCCGAGGTCGCCGAGGGTGGCATCGCCCAAGGTGCCTTCTATGACAACGTGTTGACCGCGAACGCGCAGGGGAGCGACGCGGGCACCTATCGGGCAGCCCTCACCTTCGGCGAGATGGCCGTTGACCTCTCGGTCGTCCTCCCGAATGCATTCGGTCAGAATCCGACGAAGTGCAGCGGCATCAGTTCGATCTTCCTCAAGAGCCGCTCATCGAGCTCGTTCACGGCAGAACTCAAGGACTTCATCGCCCCGCAGACCGTCAGCTTCTCGAACTGCGGTGCGGTCAAAGTGGTGAAGCAGGGCAAGGACAAGACTGCGACCGAGACCGAATTCGTCCGGAACTTGCAGGGCGCAACCTTCCGGCTGACCCACGACGCGACCGCGAACGTGATCGATACGAAGACGACCGACTCGACTGGTTCGGTGTGCTTCGACAACATCCTGCTCAATACCGAGCGCGTGTTCACGGTGACGGAATTGTCGGCACCGACGGGTTATGCCGATTCGCCACCGCAGCAGGTGACGGTTGAGCCCGGGACGAGTTGCAGCGGGACCGGCGCTGGCGCCCCTGCGGTTCTGACGTTCGTGGACGAACCACTGACGACTATCACGGTGGGCACGACGTCGCTTGCCGGCGCCGGCGTCACGGCGTCATCCGTGCAGTGCAGCAAGAACGCGGGTCCCGGCACCGACACCGGTGAGACCACCGCAGTTGCCGCGCCGCACACGACGATTGCACTGCAGCCCGGCACGTACACCTGCACGGTCGTGATCGACCCGTGACGCGGTTGGCTTGCGACTACTGGGCGTCGGTCATGAAGTACCGGTTGCCGAACGGATCCATGAACCGAACGGCATAGCCGCCCCACGGCATGGGCGTCGGTGGCATGTCGAACGCAACGCCGTTCGCCGTCCACTGCTCGTGCAGCGATCGGACATCCGGAGCGACGAGGTTGATACCGACGTCCTTCGGATTGTCCGGTCCCGGCGCCTCGTAGCCGTGGATGTGGGCGGGACCGAGGGCGATGCCCGCGTTGAGGCCCGGCGGCACCACGGTGAGGAATCGGTAGTCGGGCGACATCTGATTGTCGTCGCGCTTCTCCCAGCCGAGGATGCGTGTGTAGAAGTCGAGCGCGGCGTCCTGATCGGGAACAACAACGACGACGGAGTGAATCTGCGGGAACATGGGCGCAACGCTACCCGCGAGGCGTCGACCCTCTGCGACCGGTACTGACAGAATGCCTGATCGTGATGAGACATCTTGGACGCGCAGCCGTTGCTGCGATTCTGCTGGTGGCCGGCGTCGGTCACTTCAATTCGACGGAGACGTTCCGGGCGCAGGTGCCACCGTTCCTTCCGGCACCGGATCTCATCATCCAGGTGTCCGGCGTGATGGAACTCGCTTTGGGTTCGTGGCTGCTGTTCGGGCGCCGGTCGCGCGCACGAGCAGGCATCGCTGCGGCACTGTTCTTCGTCGCGATCTTTCCCGGCAACATCTCGCAGTTCATCACGCAGACGCCCGCGTTCGGGCTCGATTCCGACGTTGCGCGCGGTGTGCGACTGCTGTTCCAGCCTGTGCTTATTGCAGTGGCGCTGTGGTCCACCGGCGGCTGGCAACTGCTGCGGAAGTACTGGGCTGATCGCGCCTAGATGTCGATCGCGATTCCGGTCTCTCGCTCGGATAGCTCCCAGAGTCGCGCGATGATCCGGTCAGCACCCGGTCGACGATATCCGCGAGCCACCGGGGGTCCGCTCGCCAACCACTTGGGCCCGTAGAACTCACCGCTCTTGGCGCCCGGATCGAGGGTCGCCCGGACTTGCGGCAGCACACCAACCTCCGCCGTCATACCGATCGCGTTGACCAAACGCAGCGAAAGGTCGCCGGCCCAGCCACCGCCTCCCTGTTTCACCGTCTCCACCTGCAGGTTCGTCTGCGAGAACCCGGGATGTGCCAGCAGGCTGCTCATCGGTGAGCGCACTGCCTGGAATTTCCGATGCAGACCGAGGGCGAAGTAGTAGTTCGCCAATTTTGATTGGCTGTAGGCATTCCACGCCGAGTACCGCTTGCGAAGGTGTGGATCCTCGAAGTTGATTCGGAAGCTCATGTGATGCGCGGAACTGGTGACCGTCACGATCCTGGCGCGCTCGGCCCGCTTGAGTGCTGGCATCAGTCGCCCAGTGAGCGCCCAATGTCCGAGGTGGTTGACCCCGAATTGGGTTTCGAAGCCATCGACGGTGCGGCTTTCCGGCATGGCCATCAAGCCGGCGTTGTTGACCAGGATGTCGAGTTGGTTGTGGCGCGCAGCGAACGCTGACGCTGTCTCCGCAATGCTCGCCAACGACGCGAGGTCGAGGTCCAAAACCTCGATTGATGCATTTGGAAGTGTCCGAAGCAGTGCCTCACGGGCCTGCTGGCCCTTCTGCGGATTGCGAGCCGCGAGGATGGTGTGTGCGCCGCGACTGGCAATTGCCTTGACGGTCTCGTAGCCGAGGCCAGCGTTGCCGCCGGTCACCAGGGCTACCTTGCCCGACAGATCGGGGGTTTGCGCGACGGAGAAACTCATACTCGGACTTCCTTCTCCAGATTGGTTGATAGGTCGAAACTTATCGACCTATCTGTCGGCCGTCAACTAGCAGGAAATGAGTTCCATGAAGCGGTTGAGCCGCTTGAGCGGGTCCTCCCAGACCGATTCGTAGAACGTCTCCCGGGACTTCTTCGTCGACGTGAGGAGTCCTGCGTTGAGCAGGACCTTGAGATGGTGTGACACCGTGGGCCGGGCCAAGTGCAACTTCTCCGTGATCTGCAGAACGTTCAGCGGACCGTGCTGCTCGAGCATGATCAAGATGTCCTGCCGATTGGGATCACCGAGCGCGGTGAAGATCAACGAACAATCGCGGGCGGCCTTTCGCACCTGCTTTTCCGTGGGCATGGTGCGACTGTAGCAACGACCGGCCGCAACAACGGCGCGTTCAGTACCAACGTCGAAGGCCCGCACATGGCGGGCCTTCGACGTTTTCGTGGAGGTGCCGGGAATCGAACCCGGGTCCGATGACATAGATTGGAGCCTTCTCCGGGCGCAGCCACCGTCATTGCGTTCTCAGCTTCCCTGCTCCTCGTGGCCCGTCAGGGAACGCAGCCCAGTCACTGTCAGTGTCCCCCGAATCCCCGTGACCGGGATTCGGCAGCTAGTCATCTTCACGACGCCGGGATCCGTAGCGATGACATCTACGGTCCGACGGACTTCATTAAGGCAGTTGCTTATGCAGCAAGTGCGAAGTCAACGCGACTGTTGTCGGCATTTGTGTTTTCCGTGGGCGGATTAAAGAGATCACCACGGCTACTCTGCCCGCTTCTCTCGTCTCGACGTTCACCGTCGAAACCTGTCACCCCCGCTGTTCAGTTATGTCGTCAGGGTACATGGAGAACCCGACACTTCCCTAAACGCTGCGGTATTCCGGTCTATTCCTTGGGTGATTCCCCACGAGTTCCCAGGTGGTTCCAGTCCCGCAACCCCAGCGCCACCACCGCCAGCACGAGCAGGATCTGGACTGCGATGCCGAGCGGAGACGTCATCTGCTCGACGACGAGCTGCCCGAAGTCGGTCGTCTTCAGCGTGTGGGCGCCGAAGACGTAGATGCTGTAACTCATAAGCTTTCCGAAGAAGAAGGCGGTGAGTAGCGGGCGCAATGCGACGTTGCGCATGATGCCAGCAGCCGCAAACAACTGGGCCGACGACAGCGGCGAGAAGAAGAACACCATGATCGCCGTGTACGCAATCGCCTTCGTGCGTGTGAAGTAGCGACCAGCAGATTCCATGTTTGCCACGTACTTGGTGGGCAGCCATGGCGTAAGTGCCCGCATGTACGTTGCGATCACCGCCCGGCCGGATGTCGCCGCAAGCGCACCCGTGATCACCAGCAGCACCGGATGCAGGGTGTACTGAAGTTCGAAGTACACAAGGAACATCCAGGTAGGCGGTGCGAACGCAGGGACTGAGTTCGCCACGAAGATGGCGAGGAAGACGACGACGTACTGCGTCACTTAGTCGTCGTACCCCTTGTTTCGCCGCCCGGTCGCGCGTTGCATCTCACGAGTGGCGTCCTTCTCGGCGATCGCCTGTCGCTTGTCGTGCGCCTTGCGGCCCTCAGCAATGCCGAGTTCGACCTTCGCGTACCCGTTCTTGAAGTACAGGGACAGCGGCACGATCGTGAAGCCCTGTCGGTCGATGGCCAACTTCAGCTTGCGCAGTTCGTCGTTCTTCAGGAGCAGTTTCCGCTTGCGCCGGGGTTCGTGGTTGGTCCAGGTGCCGAGGTCGTATTCCGGGATGTGCACGTTGTGCAGCCATGCCTCGCCCCCGTCGATCGTGGCGAATCCGTCCACCAGGGAAGCACGACCAGCGCGCAACGACTTGACCTCGGTTCCGGTCAGTACGAGACCTGCCTCGTAGCTGTCCTTGATCGAGTAGTCGTGGCGCGCTTTCTTGTTCTGCGCAACGAGTGTGCGCCCGGTCTCCCGTGGCATGGGGTCAAGCGTACGGGACGCCTAGCAATTGACCTTTCGCTTCGAAGCGCCGTACCAGCCGCGCGGGTCGTAGGCCGTGCCATCGATGCGAACCTCGTAGTGCAGGTGCGGACCCGTGGACCAGCCGGTGGAGCCGACAGTGCCGATCGTCTGTCCGGCCTTCACCGTCTGACCGGACTTCACGTACGCCGACGTCTGATGCGCATACATCGTGGTGAGGCCGCTGCCGTGCGCGATGAGCGTGTGCAAGCCGTACGCGCCGCCATTGATGACGGAGACCACGATGCCGTCCGCAGCCGCATGAATGGGCGTGCCGCGTGATGCGCCGAGGTCCATTCCGGTGTGGCACGACTTGTAGCCGTACACCGGATGGATACGCGGTCCGACGTTCTGGGTGATGGACGCGCCCGGGATCGGACTCACGAGTTCACCGGAGAAGACGAGGTTTGCACCGAGCTTGGATCCGCTCTTCGCCTGCGCCTTCAGCCGTGCTTGCTCGGCACGGAGTTGGTCGTACCGTCGCTTCACCGCATCGCGATGCTTTTGGGCTTCCTTCAGCGCTGCGGCTCGTACAGCAGCGGCCGCGTCGACCTTCACCTTGGCTGCCTTCGCATCTTGAGCGGCGTTCGCTGCTTCAACCGCGGCTGCGTGGACTTCTTCCTTCTTCTTCGCGACCTGCGCCTCAAGTTGGGCAAGCGCGAATGCTTGAGCAGTGACCTTCGCCTTCACCTCGGTGAGGTTATCGATCACATCGGCCTTGTTCTGCGTCCATGTGTTGAGCGATTGCATGCGTTCGGTGAGATCCTGCGGCGACGTGGAGCCCAGCAGCACGCTCAGCTGCGAGAACGGCCCACTTCGGTACACCTGATTGATGAGTTGTGCCACGAGTCGCTGTTCGCCCTCGAGTTTCGCCTTCGTCTCGGCGAGCTTCTTCCGGGCGGCCTCGGTGCGTGCCTCTGCAGCGCGAAGTGCTGCTGCAGCCGCAAGGTCCGCTGTATGCGCGCGGTCGTATCGGGCCTTCGCCGCGTTGTACACAGCCGTCGCCTTGTCGAGCTCGGCTTGCGCCTTCCGATAGGCGGACATCGCCTTCGATACCGCGGCGTTCGCATTGTCGAGGTCTTCACCAGCCTGCTGGATCTGACTGTTGAGGTCGGCGGCAATCACTGTGGGTGCCGGCGCGATGAGCGCGAGCACGAGTGACAGTGCGAGGACCCAACGGTGACGCATGTCAGACCCGCAGATAGCGACGCAGCGTGATGGAAGCGGCAACGACGGCCAACAGCACGCCGAGGAAGATGACGAGCGGAACGGTCCAGAGCACCACGCCCCACCCGATGAAGGTGGTGAAGCGGAACGTCGAGGTCAGCGTGCCATCGATGAGGAACAGCTTCACTGCGACGAGGCCCATGCTCGCAAGCAGGCCACCGCCGAATGCCGCAACCGCCGCTTCCAGGACGAACGGAAGCCGGATGGACGTATTGGAGGCGCCGACGAGGCGCATGATCGATGTCTCACGACGTCGGCTGAACGCTGCCACGCGCATTGTGTTCGAGATGAGGAGCACGGTCACGAACAGCATCGCGAGTGCGATGGCGAGGCCGAGCGCCTGCAGACCGGCAAGTGCCTTGAAGAGCCGGTCGAGTGCTTCACGCTGGTCGCGGACGTCCTCGATTCCCGGTCGACCAGCGAATGCGGACGCGATCACGGCGAACTTCGTCGGGTCCTGCAATTTCACACGGTAGGACTCGGGCATCTGATCCGATGTCGCGTTCTCCGCGAGCGGCGAGCCCTTGAACTGCTCTTGGAACCGCTTGAGCGCTTCGTCCTTCGACTCGTAGTAGACCTTCTCCACGAGCGGCTTCAACGCATCGAGATCCGCGAGGATCTGCTGCTTCTGGACATCGGTCACTGGGCCGGCGGAGCACGACGGCGCCTCGCTCACGTCACCACAGAGGAAGATCGACACTTCGACGCGGTCGTACCAGTAGTCCTTCATCTGTCCGACCTGCGCGCGCACCAGCAGTGCGGCACCGAACAGTGACAGCGAAACACCGACGGTGACCACCACTGCAAGTGTCATCGTGAGATTGCGCTTGAGCCCGTTGGCGACTTCCTGGACCACGAATTGGGGACGCATCTCAACCACCGTATCCGTACACGCCGCGCGACTGGTCGCGCACGAGTCGGCCGTCCTCGAGTTCGATCACGCGCTTGCGCAACTGATCGACGATGGCGGCGTCGTGCGTCGCCATCACCACGGTGGTGCCGATGCGGTTGATGCGATCAAGCAGCTTCATGATGCCGATCGAGGTTTCGGGGTCGAGGTTGCCGGTCGGTTCGTCGGCGATGAGGATCTGCGGGCGATTCACGAACGCACGAGCGATCGCTACGCGCTGCTGCTCGCCGCCGGAGAGCTGGCCGGGCAGGCGGTCTTCCTTGCCTTCGAGGCCCACCAGCTCGAGCACGTTCGGCACCACCGACTTGATGTCAGTGCCGTTGGACCCGGTCACTTCGAGGGCGAACGCCACATTTTCGAACACCGTGCGGTTCGGCAGCAGACTGAAGTCCTGGAACACTGTGCCGATCTGGCGCCGCAGCATCGGGACCTTCCAGCCGGCCAGCTTCGTGAGGTCCTTGCCCGCGACGTAGATGACGCCCGAGGTTGGGCGCTCCTCGCGCAGGCAGAGGCGCAGGAAGGTGGACTTGCCGGAGCCCGAGGCTCCCACGAGGAAGACGAATTCGCCCTTCTCGATGTCGACGGAGATGTCCCGAAGGGCCGGTCGCTGCTGGCCCTTGTGAACCTTCGTCACATTCTCGAATCGGATCAATCGAACGGTCTTTCAGTGGGGAGGTCTGACCACGGGAGTCTACGGAAGGCCACCGCAGGGGCCGGCCAAGGCACGCCCGCACGGGCCGGCCTTCACCGGATCCTGACCGAAACCGACAGTTAGCGGGTCTTGCGCCAGCGGATCGCGGCCTCGATGAAGCCGTCGAGGTCGCCGTCGAGCACGGCCCCGGTGTTCCCGGTTTCGTATTCCGTCCGGAGGTCCTTGACCA
Organism: uncultured bacterium; assembly: GCA_963978265.1. Classification (GTDB taxonomy): domain Bacteria; phylum Actinomycetota; class Actinomycetes; order S36-B12; family UBA5976; genus JAKALQ01. The sequence continues at coordinate 10,770 of CAXBQV010000056.1, forward strand.
TCTGGTACGGGTGCAGCACGTAGGAGCGCATCTGGTTGCCCCAGGATCCACTGGTGTCGCCCTTGAGGGCGTCGATCTTCGCCTGCTCCTCCTGGCGAGTGCGCTCGAGGAGTTTCGCCTGCAACACGACCATCGCCGTCGCACGGTTCTGCAGCTGAGAGCGCTCGTTCTGGCAGGACACGACGATGCCGGTCGGGATGTGCGTGATGCGCACCGCGGAGTCGGTCGTGTTCACGCCCTGACCGCCGGGGCCCGACGAGCGGTACACGTCGACGCGGATCTCGTCTTCGGGAATGTCGATCGATTCGGCCTGCTCCATGACCGGGATCACTTCGACGCCGGCGAACGACGTCTGTCGACGACCCTGGTTGTCGAACGGCGAGATGCGGACCAACCGGTGCGTGCCCTGCTCGACGGACAGCGTGCCGTAGGCGTACGGGGCGTGCACCGCGAATGTCGCCGACTTGATGCCGGCTTCTTCCGCATACGAGATGTCGTACACCTCGGTGGACCACCCGTGACGTTCGCAGTACCGCAGATACATACGCATCAACATCTCCGCCCAGTCGGCAGCGTCGACGCCGCCGGCTTCGGAGCGAATCGTGACCAGCGCTTCGCGGGCGTCGTACTCGCCGTTCAGCAGCGTGCGCACTTCGAGTTCGG
>CAXBQV010000057.1:0-11293 GCA_963978265.1 uncultured bacterium
GCGAAGCGAGGCGTCGAAGTCGACATCTATACGCGCGCCACGCGCGCGGATCTTCCTGCTGATGTGCAACTGGCTCCAACCAGCGCTCGACCCGCTCGCGCGCCGCTCGATGTTGTCGCTCCTTCCAATCCACGATCGTCTGCCGGATCGGGCCGGTGAAGGCAAATGCGCTACAGAGCAGCAGATCGTCGTCGATGCGGTGCCACTGCACGTCCGGCAGCACCAGTGCGCAGGCATCGCACCATTCCGGCCCCGGCGCACCGCACCCGGTGCAACGCGGCAGTGCCAGGAGTTCGGTGACAATGTGGAACACCTGCGCAGCGTTCGACCGTGCGGCTGTGGATGACGGATCAAATGATGTAGTTGGGTGCGTTGCCGAGCACGCTCGCCGTCCAACGTCCGCCGTCGTACTCCCACAGCTGGCCCGCCTGATCCCCCACCACAATGGGTTGACCGACGGCGGCCGACAATGAGACCGCATTCGCCGGTCCGCCGAGGACCGACACCGCGCCAGTCGGCAAGGTGACCTGAATGGGTTGCAGTGCGACGGCCCCGGCACTTCCGAGGACGACGAGTTGGTTCATCGCCGACCACGTGACGCTGGTGATCGCGGTGAGTCGCTGCTCCACGCGCATCAGCGCAAGCACTCGCCTTCCGTCGGCGGCGGTATCGATGACACCGAGACGCAAGGTGGTGGCAGCGCCATCGTTCACGATGAGTGCGATCCGCGTCTGATCCGGCGCGATCGCATAGTCGAGAATCCGCGCCCCGGGTGGAAGCCCCGTCTGCACCTGCAACACACCGCTGTTGGCATCCCATGTGCGCAGTCCGCCGTCCGCCTCGCGATCGACGAACCACAGCCGGTTGTCGGCGGTGAACTGCGGTTTTGCGAGATCGCGACCCGCAGCAACCGGTTGCAGCGCCCGACCATCCGTCGATATGTACAGGAGCTTTCTCGCCTTCAGGATCACGGCTTCAAGCGTGCGATCGCGGGACAGGGCCGCCGCCGACATCGGGTCGCCCGATGACACAAGGACGCGCTCATTGCCCGCGTAATCGAGCACACGCTGGCCGCGCACGTAGACGAGCCCGGGTTGCGCGGCAGCGTATGCCGGGTCCAGTTCCGGGTAGTCGGCAAGCATGTGCGTTGCACGGCCCGAGGGCACCACGAACGGTTGGCCGTCGACGAGGACGCGCACGATTGCAACATCGGTCAGGCTGGACAACGTCCACACGATCTGCCCGACCATGTCATCGCGCTGTTTCGGCGTGGTCTCGAGGACCGAAGGGGCGAGTGAGACCGACGCGGTCACGCCTTCGACCGACACGAGCCGGAACGCGAGCTGCGTTCCATTGGGGATCGCAGAGCGGATGGCGTTCCCGTACACGGTGTTGGGCCCGCCAAGCATCGCTTTCATCAATTGGGTAGCAAGGCTCCCGCCACCGATCGGCAGGAGCACGTATTCGGGCACCAAGCGGCTGAAGTCGCTGTTGTAGAAGAACACCGGATAGGCGCGGAAGGACCGTGCAACGTCGCCCTCGCCGAGGTAGAGCGCCTGCGGCGCACTCGCGATACGCCATTCCCCGTCGACCTTCTCCAGTTTCAAGTCGTCGGACATCGTCGAACCCGCATCAGCGGTGGTGTACCGACGTCGCGCATCAATGCTGCCGATCTTCGGTGCCGTGATGCGAACGGAATCACCGCGGTCGACAACCACCGTGAGGGCAGCAGCGTCGTACACAACGGTCAGTTTCTGTGGGTTCCATGCACGTGATGCGTCCGCCGTCAGGTACAGCCGAGCAGTTTCGTCGCCATCTGCAACGGACGCGGATGCGGCGAGGAATCCGCGGACGAGTGCGTCTGGCGTCATCTTCGCAATCGGCGGACGGGCGATGACGCGGACGTAGCCGTCGTTGCGAAGGACATCCACACGTGGTCCTTGCACAACCGGACCTGCGTTCGGGATTGCCGAGCATGCGCTTGCAAGCAGTGCAACTGCGACCAGACTGAGACGCTTCATCACGGTGCCACACCCGCACTCTCGGGATCGAATGGATCGAGTGGGAGCAGACCGTGCGTGACGTCGTCGCCCGCCCGACGTGGAAGCACTAGTCGGAAGTTCGCGCCGCGGCCCGGCGCACCCCATGCTTCCAGCCAGCCACCGTGGAGACGGGCATCCTCGAGTGAGATCGAGAGCCCCAGTCCGGTGCCGCCGAGTGTGCGTTGACGCGATGGATCAGAACGCCAGAAGCGGTTGAAGACCAAGGCAGCCTCCCCCGGCTTCAGTCCGAGACCGTGGTCACGCACCCCGACCGCAACCACCGCTTCATCAGACCCGATCGTCACCTCGATCGGCTTCCCTTCCCCGTGCTCGATGGCATTGGCGATGAGATTGCGCAAAATCCGGTCGACACGTCGCGCATCGATACTCGCGAAGACCGACTCCACCTGTGTGGAAATCGTCACTGCAGAGCCGCGTTTCGCCGCAACGGTTTCGAGTGCCGATGCCGTATTGCGCACGAGTGCAACGAGATCGACGCGTTCGATATCGAGTACTGCGGCACCCGCGTCGAAACGCGAGATCTCGAGCAGATCGCCGAGCAGCGCCTCGAAGCGGTCGAGTTGGTTGACGAGCAACTCGGATGCCCGTGCCGTCGCATCGTCGAGTTCGTCCTTCGAGTCGTACAGCATGTCTGCGGCCATTCGGACCGTGGTAAGCGGCGTGCGCAGTTCGTGTGAGACATCGGAGACGAAGCGTTGTTGCAGCCGCGACAGGGTTTCGAGCCGTCGGATCTGCTCCTGCAGCGAGCTCGCCATGTCGTTGAAGGCAATCGCAAGTTTTGCGAGGTCGTCCTGGCCGCGGACCGCGAGTCGTTCGTTGAGCCGGCCGGCGCGAAGTCGTTCGGCCGTTGCTGCGGCAGCGCGAATCGGCGCCACGACCTGGGCGGTGACGAGCCAGGCGATCACCGAGAGCAGGATGACGAGCAGTGCGCCGGTCACGAACACGGCAGAACGCACGAGGTCGATTGTCTGCTGCTCCTGCGTCAGCGGGTACAACGTGTACAGCTCGTACGAGCCTGCGCCGGTGATGAGCAGCGGCGCACCGACGACGAGGCCGGTGATGGCACGTCCATCGAGGTACCGGATCGTCGTGTACGTCCACGCCTGGCGCGACGTCTTTTCCACGACGGTGCGGAGTTCCGCAGGAATGCTGCTTTCAAGGACGAGGTTGGTGCCGCGCTCGGGTGCCGTGGCGATCGCCTGCGGCGTCGCGAGCAGCAGCACGTCGTAGAGCGGAGGCTGACCTGCACGCGCCGCCAGTGCCGAGACGATGCTGTCGACCAGCACGGTCGGGGAGGTGCCACTCGCCGCGGATGATGTGACGATCCGCTGTGCGTCGGCGAGACCCGCCGTTGATTCGGAAAGTGCCGATTGCTGGCGCGACTGCAACAAACCGTCTGTGACGCGACTGAGGAGCAGGGCGCCGAGCATCGTCAGTGTGAGCAACGATGAGAGCAACGTGAGTGAAATGACGCGCACGGCGAGCGAGCTGCGCCACCACGTCAGTGGGCCGCCCATTAACTCTTGCCGGCTCGGTATCCGACGCCACGCACGGTGACGACGATCTCAGGATGTTCGGCGTCGCGCTCCACCTTGGAGCGAAGACGCTGCACATGCACGTTGACGAGTCGCGTATCGGCCGCATGCCGATAACCCCAGACCTCGTGCAACAACATTTCGCGCGTGAAGACCTGCCACGGACGCCGCGCCAAACAAGTGAGGAGGTCGAATTCCAAAGGCGTCAACGTGATGATCTCGTCGCCTCGACGGACCACGTGTCCGGTGATGTCGATACTGAGATCGCCGATCGTCAGATGCTCGACCAACGGTTGCGATGCGGGGCGCAGTCTGGCACGGAGGCGTGCCACGAGTTCCTTCGGCTTGAAGGGCTTATGGATGTAGTCGTCCGCACCGTTCTCGAGACCGGCCACGACATCGAGCGTGTCGGTTCGGGCGGTGAGCATGACGATGGGGACGCCGGATTCGGCTCGAATGCTGCGGCAGACCTCGACGCCATCTTTGCCGGGCAGCATCACGTCGAGGAGCACGATGTCCGGCTTGCTCTCGCGGAAGATGGCGAGTGCCTGATCCCCGTCCGTGCAAAAAACAGGTTCGAATCCTTCAGCACGCAGCACGATGCCGAGCATCTCGGCCAGCGCTGTGTCATCATCGACTACGAGAACCCGGTTGGTCACGGACCCATCCTCTCACCCCGACAGAACCGACGCCACGCAGGAGCCCCCATGAGCACGCCAATCGGACCGATGCGCGTGAACGAGATGATCCTCAACACCTTCCGGTTCATGCGGGCATACCCTGCGGCCACGCTCGGCATCGGCGCGCTGCTCGCCACCGTCAGTGCAACCGTGAACGGCATCGTCATGAACGGGATCATCCTCGGGTCCGATGCGGTCAAGACATTCAACGCGAACGCCGGCAGCGAGGTCACCGCCGCAATGCTGCAAGACCTCGTCGACGCCACGCAGGCCACATTGCCGTGGACCATACTGGTGCTCGCCGTCTCGTTCATCACGCAGCTCGCAGCGCTCGGGGTCATGACGCTGGCGGTACTGCGGGCGAATCGTGGGCAGACCGTGCAACCTGCGGAACTGTGGCGGGAAGTGCCGTGGGGCCGATTGCTCGCCATCAATGCGCTCATCGTGCTGCTGGTACTCGTCGCAGGTGCGCTTCCATTCGCAGTGATGCTGTTCTCGGACAACTACATGTTCGCGGCCATGGGTGCCATGTTCGCGATCGCCGCAGTGATCGTGTTCAGCACGGCACTCGCCGTGCCGGCGACGATGAACGAACAACTGCGACCGCGAAGTGCACTTGCCCGCTCGATGGCGCTCGTACGCGGCGCATGGTGGCGAACCGCGTTTGCCCTGTTCCTCGCCAACCTGTTCTGGACGGCGATCGGGAACTTCATCGGAACGCCGATCGCCTCGATCTTCGGTGCGATCGCCGGAGGCTCACGCAGCACGTTCGCGCAGGTACTGGAGACGTTGCTTACGAACATCATCACCGGCGCGGTGACACTGCCGGGACTGGCGGTGATGTCGACCTTCATCTACTTCGATCGGGTCGCACGCACCTCGACGGATCCGGAGCAGCAGCCGGATCAGTAGCGGTAGTGGTCCGGCTTGAACGGGCCCTCGACGCTCACGCCAAGGTACTCGGCCTGCACCTTGGAAAGTTCGGTGAGCTTCGCACCGAGCGCCGGCAGGTGGAGGCGCGCGACCATCTCATCGAGATGCTTGGGCAGCGTGTAGACACCAATCGGGTACTCAGCGGGCTTCGTGAAGAGTTCGATCTGGGCCAACACCTGATTGGTGAACGAGTTCGACATCACGAACGACGGATGGCCGGTGGCATTGCCGAGGTTCATGAGCCGACCCTCGGACAGCATGATGATCGAACGGCCGTGTGGGAAACGCCATTCGTCGACCTGCGGCTTGATCGTGATGCGCGTGACGCCCGGGTACTGGGCAAGGCCGGCAATGTCGATCTCGTTGTCGAAGTGGCCGATGTTCGCGACGATCGCCTGATGCTTCATCTGCGACATCTGCTCGGCGGAGATGACGTCCTTGCAGCCGGTGGCGGTGATGAAGATGTCCGCGGTCTCGATGACATCGTCCAGCGTGGACACCTGGTAGCCGTCCATTGCGGCCTGCAGTGCGCAGATGGGATCGATCTCGGTGACGATGACACGTGCGCCCTGGCCGCGTAGTGAATCTGCGCAACCTTTGCCGACGTCGCCGTATCCGCAGACAACGGCGACCTTGCCGCCGATGAGGACGTCGGTTGCGCGGTTGAGACCATCAATGAGCGAATGACGGCAGCCGTACTTGTTGTCGAACTTGCTCTTCGTCACCGAGTCATTGACGTTGATGGCCGGAAACAGCAGCTTCTCGTTCTTGTACATCTCGTAGAGCCGGTGCACACCGGTCGTGGTCTCCTCGGTCACGCCGCGGATTCCGGCAGCGATGTTCGTCCAGCGCGCACCGTCCTCGGCAAGGCTGTTCGTGAGGAGTTGGAGTACGACGGCGAATTCCTCGGAGTCGGCAGTCTCCGGTGCTGGCACGTAGTTCGCGAGTTCGTACTCGCGACCCTTGTGCACCAGCAGTGTTGCATCGCCGCCGTCGTCAAGGATCATGTTCGGACCCTTGCCGTCCGGCCAGCGCAGAATCTGCTCGGTGCACCACCAGTACTCCTCGAGCGTTTCGCCCTTCCACGCGAACACCGGCACGCCCTGCGGGTTGTCGATCGTGCCGTGCGGACCGACGACCACCGCAGCCGCGGCCTGGTCCTGCGTCGAGAAGATGTTGCACGAGGCCCATCGCACGTCGGCGCCGAGCGCAGCGAGCGTTTCGATGAGGACCGCGGTCTGGATCGTCATGTGGAGCGATCCGGCGATGCGCGCACCCTTGAGCGGCTGCAGGCTGCCGAACTGCTCGCGCATGGCCATGAGTCCGGGCATCTCGTGTTCCGCGAGCCGCATCTCATGGCGGCCGAACTCGGCTTGGGAAAGGTCGCGGACGGCGTAGTCGAGGCCGTTGGCAGCGCGCTGGACGTGCGGCATAGATGTCTCCATCAAAGGTCTGCGGGAATGACGAACGGCACGAGACTTCGATGGTTCGTAGGCGGTTCGAAGCCTACAACAGTCGGTCGAGGTCGGGCTCGAGGAAGACGTACTTGGCGCCGGGCACGCGGGTGCGCAGTGCCCGTTCGGCATCGTCGATACCGTGGGCGATGTCAGCCGCGGTAGCGGTCTTCCCGACCGCGATCTTGGCCGCCACCAGCAGTTCGTCCGGACCCACGTGGAGCGTGCGGAGGTGGATGACGCGGTCGACCAGCGCACTGCCCTCCAACGCGTCGATGATGGCGCGTTCCTCCGACGGGAGTGCCGCCTCGCCGACGAGCATGCTCGCCATCTCGATCGAGAGGAAGACGGCGATGCCGACGAGGAGAACGCCCACTGCCACTGCGCCGAGGCCGTCCCAACGGCTGTCGCCGGTAATGGTTGCCAACGTCACACCGATGAAGGCGAACAGCAGACCGAGCAGCGCTCCCGCGTCCTCCAGCAGGACCACCGGAAGCTCGGGCTGCCGCGCATCGCGCACGAACGCGAGCAATGAGCGGGTGCCACGTTCCTTGTTCGCCTCCCGGAGCGCGGTACGGAACGAGAACGTTTCGAGGAGGATCGCGACGATCAGGACGATGATCGCGATGCGCGTATCGCCGACATCATCGGGGTGCTGCACCTTGTGCACGCCTTCGTACAACGCGAAGACGCCTCCGATGAGGAAGAGCACGATCGATACGATGAAGCCGTAGACGTACCGCACACGTCCATAACCGAACTGGTGGGTGGCGGTCGCTTCGCGCTGAGAGCGCTTGCCGCCGTAGAGCAGCAGGAGTTGGTTGCCGGAGTCGGCAACGGAATGCACGGCCTCGGACAGCATCGATGACGATCCGGTGACCGCAAACGCACCGAACTTCGAGGCTGCGATACCGAGATTCGCGGCAAGCGCGGCGAGAACTGCTTTGGTCCCGCCCTCGGTACTCACAGCCTGGCCTTCAATTCATCGATCGGGCCGATCGGCGTCGGATCGATGTGCACGGCGAGTGCGGCATAGAGACTCGCCCAATCCGTGAGCGTGATGAGTGATGCAAGTCGGTGCACGACATGCGTGCCCTCCGCAGCAACCTCGGTCACCGGCACCTGGCGGCGATGTGCGATGTCCTCGACGATCTCGGCGCGCTTTGCCATCTGCGGATGCTCGACGGTGTCCCGGAGTACGACGAGACGGAAACTGCGCGGCGCGTCCTGCGTGCGATCACGGAAGAGGTCGTCGATATTGCCGGGACCGGCGTACGGTCCGTCGAGTACCACCACCTGGTTGTGCTGCGACTCGGGAATCTCACCGTGGATCGCCGGCAGTTTCGCGTTCTCCGCCAACTGCGAGATCGCTCGGTACGACGCAACGGGGCCGACTTCACCGGTGCCCCAGATCATCGGCAGGGACTCAGCGAACTGCAGCCCGAGCTGTTTCCCGGGATTGTCGGCGAGCGGAACCTCGACGCCGCATCGGCGTGACATGTCATCGGCGATATCCGCTGCCTCGGCAAGGGCTGCGTCGGGAACTTTGATGATGCCGAGTGCGTTGCCGATGATCAACAGTGGTGTCAACAGCGTCCACATCGAGGCACGAGGCATGCGTCCCTGCACATCGACCGGGATGTGCCACGCATTGCGAGCGCTGTTCACGACGTCCGCGAGTGGGGATCCGGCGGCCGTGATGCCGACAAGCGCACACCCCCGACGGACGGCTTCGACAGCCGCGGCAATCGTTTCCTCGGTTCGGCCGGATGCGGACAGGGCGATCACCATGTCATTGGCGCCGACCCAAGCCGGCAGCAGGTAGCCGCGGTGCGAGACGACCGGAATCTGGGCGTGCACTTCGCCGATGGCTTCGAGCACCTGCCCGGAGATACCCGACCCGCCCATGCCGGTGACGACGACGGTGCGCGGCAGTCCGGCGTCAACGATTGCCGCGACGATGTCGCGATCGGTCTCGCGCAAGCCTGTGCGGATCTGTGCGCCGGTGCTTGCAGCGGCCCGGAGTTGCTCGCCGGGGTCCGCGGCCAACATGGCGTCGACGTCGTCGAGCAGCAGATCGTCTGCCATATCAGCTCCCTATCAGAACCGGGATGCCGTCGCGGATCTCGAACCGAGCACCGCAAGTCTGGCAGACGTAGGCACCGTCACGAAGTTCCAGCGTGCCGTGGTCGGGTTTGGGGCAGGCGATGAGTTCGTTGAGCATCATGACCTCACTATCGCGAGGACTTCATCGACAAGTTGCTTCACGGCAGTTGGTGTCGCTGCCTCGACATTGAGTCGTAGCAGGGGCTCGGTGTTGCTCGGTCGCAGATTGAACCACCAACCGTCGCCCGAGAAGGTGGTGCCGTCGAGTTCATCGATCGCTGTGCGATCCGCGAATGCCGCACGTACCTGCGCGATCTTTCCCGGCACATCCGATACGCGGGAGTTGATTTCCCCGGACATGACGTAGCGCATGTAAGGGTGGAGCATCGAGGAGAGCGTCGTGCCCGCCGGCGTGTGCCCGAGCGCGCTCAGCGTGTGCAGTGCGGCCAGCATCCCCGAGTCCGCGCGCCAGAAGTCCTTGAAGTAGAAGTGGCCGGAATGCTCTCCGCCGAACACCGCCCCGCTGCTCGCCATCATCTCCTTGATGAAGGAGTGCCCGACGCGCGTGCGCACCGGCTTCCCGCCGTGCTCAGTGACGATCTCCGGCACCGCACGCGACGTGATGAGGTTGTGGATGATCGTGGCGCCCGGTGATTTCGCGAGTTCGCGCACCGCGATCAACGCCGTGAGCGTGGATGGATCGACGATCGCGCCTCGCTCATCGACGACGAAGCAGCGGTCGGCATCGCCGTCGAACGCGAGTCCGAGGTCGGCACCATGTGCGATGACAGCAACCTGGAGATCGCGGAGGTTCTCCGGATCGATCGGATTCGCCTCATGGTTCGGGAACGTTCCGTCGAGTTCGAAGTACATCGGGATGACCGTGAGCGGAAGGTCCTTCAACACCACGGGCACGGTATGGCCGCCCATACCGTTACCGGCATCGACCACCACCGTGAGAGGTCGAATGCTTTCGATGTCGACGAGCGCGCGTAGATGCGCGGCGTAGTCGGCCAACATGTCACGGTTGGAGATGGAGCCGCGTGGCCCGTCGGAGGTAGGCACACCTGCGCGGATCATGGCCTTGATGTCGGCGAGCCCACTGTCCTGTCCGACAGGTGCGGCGCCCGGCCGGCAGAGTTTGATGCCGTTGTACTGCGCCGGGTTGTGGCTGGCAGTGAACATCGCACCATGCAGTGCGAGCCGTCCCGCTGCGAAGTAGAGGCCATCGGTAGATGCCAAACCGATCTTGATCACGTCGACGCCTTGCGAGGTGACGCCGTCGGCGAATGCATCGACGAGCTCCGGGCCGCTCGGGCGCATGTCCCAGCCCACGACGACCGCACCGGGTCCACCGTCGGACGTGGCGATCTTCAGGACGCGGACAAAGGCGGCACCGACATTGCGTGCGAGCGTTGCATCCAGTTGATCGGGGTAGATGCCACGGACGTCGTATGCCTTGATGATGTCGTCGAGATCGTCCACACCCCAAGCCTATGCGGGCGTCAGAACGTCACTGGCCGCGCAGGACGCGCAGGTGTCCTCGCTTACCGAGTTCGATGGGTTCCGGTTCGGCCGGCGTGCCGACGCCGCGGACGAGATCCGCGAGCGCAGACAGTTCGGATGCGCTCGGCTTCAGGGCTTCGGGATCCGGCTGCAGTCGCACCATTGCCCAGCCGCGCGGTGCCGTGAGTTTCTGCGCGTGCGCGGAGCAGAGGTCGTAGCAATGCGGTTCGGCGTGTGTGGCGAGCGGTCCGAGCACCGCGGTTTGGTCCGCGTAGACATAGGTGAGCGTGGACACCGCGAATTCACCGCATTGCGGCCGGCTGCAGGGACGCTGTCTCAACACAGCGCCAAGGGTACGGTCGACGGTCGCGAGCCCGATGGAGGCGCGCTCAGCGGGAGAGTGCCGGTGCCACCGGTGGCACGGCGACGAAACCACGGATCGAGATCAACGGCTGCACCGATGTCGCGACCATTCCCACACTTGCGCGCTGTAGAAGCACTGCACCCGTCACCACACCGTCGAGCAACGGTTCGATGGCGAAGAGACGCGATGACCCGCTGCCCGCCACCAACGTCACCCGTTCGATCCGATCGGCCTTCAACTCCACAACGTTGCGCTGCTGAGCCCTGCCGAACCCGGACACCACGGACACCGACGTGTCGCGATCGGATCGCAGGAGCAAAGTCGCCTTCGAAACCGTTCCGTCGACGGTGAACGACGCCGCCCCGCCGGTGCACGGGCCGTCGCAGACGAGCCCGGAGCTGGACCCTCCCGTCCCGCCGCCCGCGTGGTGGCCACGGCCGATCACAATACGCCGACGGACCACTGGGAAGACGGCATCAAGGATCCCATCTCCCGCCTTCAGGTGGAAACGCTGGATGCCAACATCAAGGAATACGGCGCGAAAGTATTTTTCCCGTTTCTCGACAAGCGCCAGGGCATCGTCCACGTGGTCGGCCCCGAGCAGGGCTTCACGCTGCCGGGCACGACCATCGTGTGCGGCGACAGCCACACC
>CAXBQV010000058.1:0-10480 GCA_963978265.1 uncultured bacterium
TGTGCGGTCTTGATGAGCGGTGTATTGAGCTGGCCGAGGCGATGGCTGAAGGCATGGCTGTGGACGATGCCGCGGACGATCGCCTCGAAGCGGTAATCCTGACCGGCGGCGTCACGCACGATCGCGCGCACCGTCGGCATGTCCTGGTAGCGCAGCGGGCGACCGAGCGCGAAGGTCATGAGCTTCTCGGTGAGTGTCTGCACGAACTGGTCGGGACGCGAAAGCACGGCACGCGAGAGTTCTTGGGGGCCCGTTGCGGTCTTGTCGGCGAAGACGCCGCCGCGGGCATCGATCGGCTGGCCGGCATCGCCCAGCACCAGCTTGTCGCCCGACTTGTCCTGCAGCAGGCACTGAACCAGGCCGACAGGGGGCAGCTTCTGCTTGGGTGCCGCAGCAGGGGCAGCGGCACCGCAGGGTTGTCGGGCACGAACGGTTCGGCGGCCATCAATTCGGTGAGGTCCTGGCGGGTGACCCAGCGAACCTCACTCACCTCGCCGTCGGTGAAGCGGAACGGGCCATCGTGCACGCACTGAAAGCACCGGCTGAACAGGTCGGCGTCGGTGTCGGTGTAACGCCCACCGCCGAGGTCGATGAGCGGTAGGTGAGGGTCGTCGAGGCCGAGCTCCTCGATGGGCATCATCCGCAGCAGCACCGTGCGGAGGAGCGTGAAGTCGACGGGGCGGGCCACGACCACCGAGCCCTGGCTGACCAGGCGCTCGCGGGTGGCGTGGCGGAGGTCCGGCGGCACGACCACGATCGCGTTGCGATGCAGCGCCGGCGCGGCGGCTGGCTGGCACCTGTTTGACGAACGCACCGATGAAGCGGCGCGCGTGGAACTGGCACACGAGCCCTACAAGCTTGAACTCATCGGACTGAAGGGCGGTGCGGTCGACGCCGATGTCATGGAAGTCGGCGGCGCCGAACTCTCCATCTATGACAACATCGACGGCCGCTCCGGTGAGCGCGCATGGGGCGATCTGTGTCGCGGTCCGCACGTACCGAACACCCGATTCATCCAGGCGAACGCAATCAAGTTGATGCGCACGTCATCGGCCTACTGGCGCGGATCGGACAAGAACCCGATGTTGCAGCGCGTGTACGGAACCGCATGGCCGACCAAGGACGATCTCAAGCACTACCTCACGATGATCGAGGAAGCCGAACGTCGCGATCATCGCCGGCTCGGTGCCGAACTCGACCTCTTCTCCTTCCCCGACGAGATCGGCTCCGGCCTCGCGGTGTTCCATCCGAAGGGCGGCATCGTCCGCATGGAGATGGAGCAGTACTCCCGCGAGCGGCACATCGCAGGTGGCTACCAGTTCGTGCAAACGCCGCACATCACGAAGTCAAACCTCTTCGAAACGTCCGGGCACCTCGGCTTCTACAAGGACGGCATGTTCCCGCCGATGAAGCTCGACGAGGAGCGCGATGAGACCGGCAACATCAAGCGACAGGGTGCCGACTACTACCTGAAGCCGATGAACTGCCCGTTCCACTGTCTCATCTTCCGTTCGCGTGGCCGTTCGTACCGGGAACTCCCACTGCGCCTGTTCGAGTTCGGCACCGTCTACCGATACGAGAAGTCCGGTGTCATCCACGGCCTCACCCGTGTACGCGGCATGACACAGGACGACTCCCACATCTTCTGCACACGCGACCAGATGCAGGACGAATTGAAGAACCTCTTGTCGTTCGTACTCGATCTTCTGCGTGACTACGGCCTCGATGACTTCTATCTGGAACTCTCCACCCGAGACCCTGAGAAGTCGGTCGGTTCCGACGAGATCTGGGAAGAGGCGACGGCGGCACTCGAAGAGGCGGCCAAGTCATCCGGGCTCACACTGGTGCCGGATCCGGGCGGTGCCGCGTTCTACGGTCCGAAGATCTCGGTGCAGGCGAAGGACGCCATCGGTCGAACATGGCAAATGTCGACGATCCAGTTGGACTTCAACAACCCGGCTCGCTTCGAACTCGAATACACGGCGTCTGACGGTTCGCGTCAGCAGCCGGTGATGATCCACCGTGCGCTGTTCGGGTCGGTCGAACGCTTCTTCGGCGTGCTCCTCGAGCACTACGCCGGTGCACTGCCAGCGTGGTTGTCGCCAGTGCAGGTGGTTGGTATTCCGATCACCGCGTCGCATGTCGACTACCTCGAGGGTGTTGCGTCGCAACTACGAGCGCACGGCATCCGCGTCGACGTGGATGATTCCGACGACCGTATGCAGAAGAAGATCCGCAATGCGCAGGGCCAGAAGGTTCCGTACATGCTCATCGCCGGCGATGACGATGTGTCGAAGGGTGCTGTCTCCTTCCGTTACCGCAATGGCGATCAACGCAATGCGGTGCCGATCGCCGAGGCGGTTGACGAGATCGTGACCGCGGTCCGCGAGCGTCGGAACGCCTGATGTCATTCGACCACCTGTGGAGCCCGCATCGGATGGCGTACATCCGTGGAGAAGGGCGTCCGCAGACCGCCGAGGCGGATGCGTGTCCGTTCTGCCGTGCGCCGCAGCTGTCCGACAGCGACGGACTCATCGTGCACCGTGGACCCGATGTGTACGTCGTGATGAACCTGTACCCGTACAACGCGGGACACGTCCTCATCTGTCCATACCGCCACATCGCGGACTACACCGACTGCACCGACGACGAGACTGCGGCCATTGCTGAAGCAACGCAGCGTGCGATGCGCATGATGCGAACCGTCAGCAACGCGCAGGGCTTCAATATCGGAATGAACCAAGGCAGCATCGCCGGTGCCGGAATCGCTGCGCATCTCCACCAGCATGTCGTTCCACGCTGGGGCGGCGACACGAATTTCATGCCGGTCGTCGGACAGACGAAGGTGATGCCGCAGTTGCTCGAAGAGACGCGCGTCATGTTCGCCGAAGCGTGGGCACATGCTTGACAATGCGAAGAGCCGCTCAATCGCGGCACACGTGCTGGACCCCGTCGCGAAGGCATTGCTCGCGATGCGGTTGTCTGCGTCTGCTGTGACCGTGCTCGGCGCAATTGGGTCGATCGCGGTTGCGGTCACCTGCATCGCACATGGGCGCTTCCTGCTCGCTGCAATCCTCATGCTGCCCCTTGCGGGCGCCGACGCGATCGACGGGACGATGGCTCGCATCGCCAGAACCCAGGGACCGTGGGGCTCGTTCCTCGATTCCACCACCGACCGATTCACCGATGGTGCGATCTTCGCCGCAATCAGTTGGTGGTGCATGTCGCAGGGCGACACCGGCACGGCCATTGCAGCCTTGGTGGGACTGATCGCGGGGTTCGCGACGTCCTACATCCGTGCGAAAGCCGAGTCGCTCGGCGTCGAATGCAAGGTTGGAATTGCCGAACGCCCCGAACGTGTCGGCGGTGTGATGCTCGGCGTGTTCCTGGCTGGCATCGGTTTGGACGTCATGCTCCCAGTGCTCGTGTACGTGGTGGGCGTGCTTTCGTGCATCACCGTCGGGCAGCGGATGGCCGTGGTTCGTCGGGCTCTGCAGCATGCGTGACCGGTTGATCCTGCGCGCATTCCTCCTCGCATGGGAGTGGCTGCCGAAGATTCCTGAGTCCATTGCCAAACCGCTTGCCGCGTTCGTTGCAGACCTTGCGTGGATCGGCAACGGCAAAGGCGTGCGACAGTTGCAGACGAATCTTGCCCGCGTCACCGGCCTGCAGTTCGACGAAACGCGCGATCTCACCCGACGCGGCATCCGCGCCTACGCCGAGTACTGGCGAATCCTCTTCCAACTCGAGCGGTTCACGGCAGAGGAGCGCGAAGCTCGCGTGATCCTGCACGGCTTCGAACGAGTCGATGCGCAAGTTGCGGCCGGTCATGGAGTGGTGATCGCAGCGACACACAGTGGCAACTGGGATCTTGCCGGCACCGTGGTTGCGGGCCGATACAACGGCGTCACCACGGTCGCCGAACGGTTGAAGCCAGAAGCTCTGTTCGACGCCTTCGCCGCCCTGCGCACGAAGTACGGCTTGGAGATCCTGCCGCACCGCGGCGGAGATCGACCCGCACTCGATGTGCTGCGCGAACGAATCGAACAGCGCAGGATCGTTGCCCTTGTCAGTGACCGCGACCTTTCGCGTCGTGGAATCGATGTCACGTTCTTCGAGGCGCGAACGCGGATGGCAGCAGGTCCGGCCGCACTCGCTGTGTCCACCGGTGCCGCGCTCATGCCGGCGGCCGTCTGGACCGAGGGCGATCTTGTGCACGTCCTCATCCACGAACCCGTCGACTTCGATCGCAGCGCCCCCGACGCCATCGCCATCGCAACCCAGCGGTTGGCCGATGTCTTCGCTCGCGACATTGCTGCACACCCCACCGACTGGCACATGTTGCAGCGGGTCTGGGACCTCTGATGCGGATCGGCCTCGTCTGCCCCTACGACTGGGATGCCCCAGGTGGCGTCCAAGTGCATGTACGCGATCTTGCGTTGGAATTCATGCGGATCGGGCACGACGTGCGTGTGCTTGCGCCAGCCGAGGACGACACCGTGCATCCCGACTGGTTCACCTCCGGCGGCCCTTCGCGCGCAGTCGCCTACAACGGTTCGGTTGCACGTCTCGCCTTCGGACTTGGCCCAACACGACGTGTACGAGAGTGGATCCGCGAACACAACTTCGACGTCTTGCATGTGCACGAGCCGCTCGCGCCGTCGCTCTCTGCGCTCGCCGTCTGGGCGGCGACCGGTCCGATCGTCGGCACATTCCACTCGTCGATGGAACGCTCACGGATGCTCAGCGCAGGGAACGCGCTGGCACAGACCGTGATGGAAAAGGTGCGCGGTCGGATCGCCGTCAGCGAATTCGCCCGACGGACATTCGATGCACTGGGCGTCGGCAGTGCCGTGCTCATCCCCAACGGAGTCGACTGCGCGGCGTTCCGCGACAAGCACCCACTTCCGGGACGACCAAAGCCGAATTCGATCCTCTTCCTCGGACGCATCAATGAACCGCGCAAAGGTCTGCAGGTGCTGTTCGAAGCACTGCCACGCGTGGTCGCGGCCATTCCCGATGTCTCGGTGCTCGTCGCCGGTCCTGGCGATCAGGAGAAGGCGTTGGAGGATCTCGCACCCGAACTGCATGCACGCGTCGAGTTCCTCGGGTACGTGGAGACCGAAGACAAGCCGAACGTATTGCGGTCGGCCACGGTTTACGTCGCGCCGAATACCGGTGGTGAATCGTTCGGCATCATCCTGACGGAAGCCATGGCGAGCGGGATGCCGATCGTCGCGTCCGATCTTCCCGCATTCCGCACCGTGCTCAACGACGGCGAAGCCGGCGCACTGTTCGAGAATGGCAATACAGACGACTTGGCGGATGCACTCATCAGGGTGCTGCGCGACGGCGACTACCGCAAGGCGCTGGTCGAGGGCGCCACTGACCATGTGCAGAAGTACGACTGGCCACGGGTCGCGCAGGAAATCCTCGACGTGTACGAATCTGTCATGACCGCCGACGTCGGGGTGCGCGAGGATCTTCGTGGACAACTCGTCGGACGTTTCGCGAGATTGCGGGATCTCACATGAACGCTGTTGTGAACTGGGTCGATCTTTTCGACGTGCTGCGGGCGATCGTCATCGTCGGCGCTGTGGTGCTCTACCTCGCGATGACTGCTGGCCGGCTCGACCGACTCCATATTCGCGTTGACGCGGCCCGGGCGTCGCTCGAGCTGCAATTGGCGCTTCGCGCAGAGGTGGTTGCGGAAGTTGTGACTGACGGCAACGTCGATCCGGTCTCGCAACAACTGCTCACCGCGGGCCTGCAGTCGCGACGTGGTCACACCGACCAAGGCATCCACGTCGCGCCCGAAGCAGAGATATCCGCCCTGTTGCGCGAAGTCGTGGAAGCGCATGACGGTGTCGTGGCGGGGGAGGAACTGCAGTCGGAACTGCGTTCTGCGTGCAACCGCGTGGAATTCGCGAACCGGTTCTACAACGACGCCGTCGAGGCGGCGCAGGGAATGCGCAACCGGCCGATCGTGAAGTACCTCGGTCTCGCCGGCCACACGGCCTACCCGATGCCGCTGCAATTCGACGTTCTGGCGCCGGAATTCCCCGATTCGTAAGGGGACCTTGGGCCCGTCTACGATGACGCCGTGCACCCAGGAGGTTTGCAATGACCGATACGACCCCCACCGTCGGCACCGCCCGCGTGAAGCGCGGCATGGCCGAAATGCTCAAGGGCGGCGTGATCATGGACGTCGTCACCCCGGATCAGGCGAAGATCGCCGAAGACGCCGGTGCCGTCGCCGTCATGGCTCTTGAACGCGTGCCCGCTGACATCCGCGCACAGGGTGGCGTCGCCCGCATGTCCGATCCGGACATGATCGACGGCATCGTGAAGGCCGTGTCCATCCCGGTGATGGCGAAGGCGCGCATCGGTCATTTCGTGGAAGCGCAACTGCTCGAGGCGCTTGGTGTCGATTACATCGATGAATCCGAGGTGCTCTCGCCCGCGGACTACGCCAACCACATCGACAAGTGGGCGTTCACCGTCCCGTTCGTGTGCGGTGCAACGAATCTCGGTGAGGCGCTGCGCCGTATCAACGAGGGTGCCGCGATGATCCGTTCGAAGGGTGAAGCCGGAACCGGCGATGTCTCGAACGCCGTCACCCACATGCGCACCATCTCTGCAGAGATCCGACGCTTGTCGTCGCTCCGTGAGGACGAGCTCTATGTCGCGGCAAAGGACCTGCAGGCGCCGTACGAACTCGTGAAGGAAGTTGCCGCCGCCGGCAAGCTGCCGGTCGTGCTCTTCACGGCTGGTGGCATCGCCACCCCGGCCGACGCGGCGATGATGATGCAGCTCGGAGCCGAGGGCGTATTCGTCGGCTCGGGCATCTTCAACATCCGCCCCGGCGAACCGGCGAAGCCGAAGGATGCAGCAGCGCGTGCGGCTGCAATCGTGAAGGCGACCACCTTCTACAACGACGCAGATGTTGTCGCGAAGGTTTCGCGCGGACTTGGTCAAGCGATGGTCGGTATCAATGTGTCCGACATCCCGGTTCCGCACCGTCTCGCAGAGCGTGGTTGGTGACGAAGCTCCAAATCGGCGTCCTCGCCCTGCAGGGCGATGTCCGCGAGCATCGTCACGCCCTTGAATCCGTCGGCGTCGACGTCATTGAAGTGAAGACACGCGAACAGTTGGCGTTGGTGCACGGCCTGGTCATTCCCGGCGGCGAGTCGACGACCATGTCGAAACTGTGCGTTGCGTTCGAACTCCTCGAACCCCTTCGGGATGCAGTGCGCGGTGGATTGCCCGCCTACGGTTCATGTGCGGGCATGATCATGCTGGCCGACCGAATCGTCGACGGCCGTTCCGATCAGGAAACCATCGGCGGGCTCGACGTCGTCGTTCGCCGCAATGCCTTCGGCCGGCAAGTGGATTCCTTCGAGGCGGATCTTCACGCTCCGAAGATCGTTGGCGAGGACACGATGCGGGCGGTCTTCATCCGAGCCCCGTGGGTGGAGTCCGTCGGTCCTTCCGTCGAGGTGCTCGCTCGCGTTGAGGCCGGTCCACAAGCAGGTACGATTGTGGCCGTCCAGCAGGGTGCCGTCATGGCCACGAGTTTCCATCCGGAAATCACTGCAGATCATCGGGTCCACGAGTACTTCGTGAACCTTGTGCGTGCGAGCTAAGGAGGCGTCGTGTCAGGCCATTCCAAATGGGCGACGACGAAGCATAAGAAGGCAGCGATCGACGCCAAGCGCGGCAAGCTGTTCGCGAAACTCTGCAAGAACATCGAAGTAGCCGCGCGCACCGGTGGCGCAGATCCCGCCGGAAACCCCACGCTCTACGACGCCATCCAGAAGGCCCGCAAGGCCTCGGTCCCCGGCGACAACATCGACCGCGCACTCAAGCGTGGTGCCGGTTCCGAAGCAGGCGGCGCCGACTGGCAGACGATCATGTACGAGGCATACGGTCCAAACGGCGTTGCGGTGCTCATCGAATGCCTCACCGACAATCGCAATCGAGCAGCGTCGGAAGTCCGTGTGGCCGTCACCCGAAACGGTGGCAACGTCGCCGACCCCGGATCGGTGTCGTACATGTTCAACCGCAAGGGCGTCATCATCATGCCCAAGGCCGGCGCATCCGAGGACGACGTGCTCATGGCAGTCCTCGATGCAGGCGCGGAGGAGGTCAACGACCTCGGCGACCAGTTCGAGATCGTCTGCGAAGCGAGCGATCTCGTTGCAGTGCGAACCGCGTTGCAGGCGGCCGGTTTCGACTACGACTCCGCCGACAGCTCGTTCGTCGCGAGCGTGCAAGTGCCGCTCGAGGCAGAGGGTGCGCGTGCAGTTTCACGCCTTATCGACGCACTCGAGGATGTCGATGATGTCCAGAACGTCTACGACAATTCCGATGTGTCAGACGAAGTGATGGCGGAACTCGACGCCTAGTCTTGGCGCATGCCATCCGTCGTCCTCGGAGTCGATCCGGGCCTGACCCGTTGTGGGTTCGGGGTCGTACGTGTCGATGGCAATGCCCTCACGTATGTCACTGCTGGTGTGATCCGCACCCCCGCCGACGACCCGATCGAAGCCAGGCTGCTTGCGGTGTGGAACGGACTCGCCGCACTGGTCGAAGAACATCAGCCGACGGCGATGTCGGTCGAGCGCGTCTATGCACAGGCGAACGTTCGAACAGTGATGGGTACGGCGCAGGTGTCAGGGCTTGCCCTGACCCTGGCGGCAGCCCGCGAAATCCCGGTCGCCACCTACACGCCAACCGAGATGAAGGCCGCCGTCACCGGACACGGGCGCGCCGAGAAGGCGCAAGTCATCGCGATGGTGCAGCGGCTGCTGAAACTGAAGGAACCCGTGAAACCCGCCGACGCGAGCGATGCACTCGGACTGGCCATCTGCCATTGTTGGCGCGGCACCGCACAGGCGCGGATTGCCAAGGCCGTGACCGGAGGTCGCCGATGATCGCCCAGGTACGCGGCACCGTGCTGCAACGCACCGCGGCCGGCATCGTCATCGATCTGCACGGTCTCGGGCTGCAATTGGCATGCACCCCGCGTGCCCTCGCCGCGGCGACCGTCGGCACGGCGGTCACCCTGCAGACATCGTTGGTGGTGCGCGAAGACCACTGGCAGTTGTTCGGCTTCAACGATGCAGCGGAGCGCGATGCATTCGAACTCCTGCAGTCGGTCACGGGCATCGGACCGCGCATTGCGCTGGCGGCGGTTTCCACGCTCGAGCCGGAACGCATCGCCCAGGCCATTGTTGCCCGACGCGAGGCTGGTCAGCTGCCGGATTCCACACTGGCTATGGCCGCACTGGTCGCGGAGGTGGTCAAAACCCGTGAACCGGGTCAGCACCCTGCCACCCGCACTTTTCAGGCGTTTCGAATTTTCATCAACCACGAACTCGACGAATTGCAGCAAGCCCTGCAAGCCAGCTTGTCGGTGCTGGAGACGGGAGGGCGTCTGGTGGTGATCAGTTTTCATTCGCTTGAGGACCGAATGGTCAAGCAATTCATGACCAGGCACGCTCGGCAGACCTATGACCGAAGAACCCCGTTTGCACCCACCGTGGCTTTGCCATTGCGCACGTTGGGCAAGGTCAAACCATCGGCAGACGAGGTTCGTCACAACCCGCGCAGTCGCAGCGCCATCATGCGCGTGGCTGAGCGCTTGGCGCATGCACAGGAGGTGGCATGACCCGCGTGAACGTGTTGTTGCTGGTGTGTGTGATGGGCAGCGCCATTTACCTGGTGCGCACGCAATACGAGTCGCGCCGTCTTTACACCGACCTGGATCGAGCCAAAGCGCAGTCACAGCGTTTGGAAAACGAAATCGATCGCCTTGAAATCGAACGCGGGGCTCAAGCCACACCGCTGCGGGTGGAAAAACTGGCCCATGAACAACTCAACATGCGCACGATTTCACCGGCCATTACCCAATACGTCTTAAACCCAGTCGAGCTCCAAGACGTGAAAGTTCAAGAAGCGAAATTGGATGTTCATGCGCATGAGGCGCAAAAAATTCAAATCGCACCAAACTCAAATAGCACGGGGTCCAATACGCCATGAGCAGTCGCAGCGTTCAGTATTCCACCAACCCCTTGCTCGCCAGCAAGACGCCGATTTGGCGTAGTCAATTCATTGTGGCGGTCATTGCGGCGGGCTTTTTGGGCTTGGTGGCACGTGCTGCATATGTGCAAGTGATTGACAACGCTTTTTTCAAACGCCAAGGCGCAGTGCGTTTTGTACGTACCTTGGAGTTGCCGGCCAATCGCGGTCGCATTTTGGACCGCAATGGTCACATCCTGGCGTCCAGCGTGCCGGTGCCGAGCATCTGGGCCAGCCCCGAAGACATGGATCCTGCTGAGCCCAAATTGGGCGAATTAGCCAAGATCCTCAAAATGAATTTGAGCGATTTGGAGCAACGCTTGTCCGATCGCGAAAAGAATTTTGTCTGGCTCAAGCGGCTGGCTGGCAAAGAGATGGCCGATCAGGTCAAGGAATT
>CAXBQV010000059.1:0-10384 GCA_963978265.1 uncultured bacterium
GGGGTTCTCGTTCTTTGTGTCGATCTTGAGTAGGGTCCGGAACCGTGATCACTGCTGAATACACGATCCCCGGAATGCACATCCGCGACCACGTCATCACGGTTCCGCTCGATTGGAACGCACCGGATGATGGCCGCACACTCGAGATATTCGCCCGCGAGATCGTCGATCCGACGAAGCGCAACGACGATCTGCCGATGCTCGCGTTCCTCCAGGGCGGGCCCGGTGGAAAATCGCCGCGACCCACGGCACCGGAAGGCTTCCTCAAGTCTTCCCTGCAACGGTTCCGCGTCATCCTGATGGATCAGCGCGGCACCGGCAGGAGTTCGCGCATCCAGGGCCGCACGATGCAGCAATTCGCGGATCCACGCGATGCCGCGCAATTCCTCCTCTGCTTCCGCGCGGACTCAATCGTTCGAGATCTCGAAGCGTTGCGCGAGCGCGAGTTCAACGTTCGGCAGTGGAGCACCTTCGGCCAGAGCTTCGGTGGCTTCATCACACTGACGTACCTATCGTTGGCACCGCAGAGTCTGACAGCGTGCTATGTCACCGGCGGACTGGCATCGATCACGCCGTCGGCGGAAGAGGTCTACCGACGGACCTATCCACGTGTGGCGGAGAAGAATCGGCAGTTCTACGCGCGCTTCCCACACAACGCACAACATGTCGGCCGCATTGCAGACATGCTCGAGGCCGCTGACGTTCGACTTCCCGACGGAGACCGCCTCACGACCCGCCGCCTGCAACTCATCGGCTTGGACTTCGGTATGAAGCCGGGCTTTGATCGCGTGCACTGGTTGCTCGACGAAGCATGGCAACCCGGCGAGGATTCGCTGTCGGACGTGTTCCTCGCGAATGTGATGGCGAAAACGAGTTTCGACGACAACCCGTTGTTCATGGTGCTGCAGGAGAGCATCTACGGCAGTGGCTTTGGCGCCACCAATTGGGCGGCGGAACGCGAACGACCGCGTCATCCGGAATTCGCCACTGATCGACGCCCACTGTTCTTCACTGGCGAGATGATGTTCCCGTGGATGCTCGATGACATCCGCTCACTCCGACCTTTCAAGGCGGGCGCGGAAGCTCTTGCCAGCATCGAGTCCTACGCACCGCTCTACGATCTCGACCGGCTTGCTGCGAACGAAGTGCCGGTGTCGGCTGTGGTCTACCACGACGACATGTACGTCGATGTAGGGCTTTCGCTGGACACTGCAGCGCACGTCGGCAATACGCACGCGTGGGTGACGAACGAGTTCGAACACGACGGGATCCAGGCGGTCGAGGTGGCCGAGAAACTGTTCAAGTACGTCGATGAGCGTGGCGGCCGACTGTAGTTCTGCTGTCGAGCGCGCGTGCGCTCAACCACGACCGTTGTGAAGCAGCGAACGTGCGCGGCGACTACTCGCCGAATTCGCCCTCTTCGCCCCAACCGGTGTGCGGTTGCGCGACCGACTCCTTGGCCCACGCAGACGTCGCGCCTGAGTGGCCGATGCGCACGATCTGCGCTGTGGCAGCAATTGCGACGAGCACGCTCATCACCACAATGAACTTGCCCAAGGTCCCTCGGCTGCGCCGTGCGCTCCGCTCCATCCACCACAACAGGCACGCTGCAACCAGCACGGCAAACGCGGCCACAGAGCCGGACTCGCCCATCGCCACGTGGTCCTTCATCGCCTGCGTGTGATCGACGTACCGCGTGAGATCTTCACCTGTCTTGGAGGCGATCGGCATCACAAGAAGTGCGGCTCCGGAGAGGAGCACCACAAGCGTCGAATAGTGCCGACGCAACTTTGGGAACACTGCAATGAGCACGACTCCGAGTGCAGCCAGCGGCAATAGAACGACTGCCGCGTGCACAACGAGCGGATGCAGCGGGAGACCGGCGAGGATCGTCATACTCCGAGGCTAGTCCCGGACCTTGCGCAAACCGCGCACGTCCGAGGCGCGCCGATGTGCTTAGTCGTTGCCTTCGTCCATTGCAGCACGATCGAGTGCAGCGGCACCCGTCGAATCCGACGATGCGATCGTCTGTGCACCACCGGGTGTCAGCTGACCGACGAGTTGCCCGTACCCGTCTCCCAATTGGCCCTGTGCTGCATACATCTCGAGCTTGGAGCGGGTGTCAGCGATGTCGAGGTTGCGCATTGTGAGTTGGCCGATGCGATCGGTCGGACCGAAGGCGGCGTCCTCGGTGCGCTCCATCGACAACTTGTCCGGGTGGTAGGAGAAGTTTGGACCCTGGGTGTTGATGACGGAGTAGTCATCGCCGCGACGAAGCCGCAAGGTCACCTCACCAGTGACCGCGGATGCGACCCAGCGCTGCAGCGATTCTCGCAGCATGAGCGACTGCGGGTCGAACCACCGTCCTTCGTAGAGCAGGCGGCCGAGTCGACGGCCCTCTGTGTGGTAGTTCGCGATGGTGTCCTCATTGTGGATGGCAGACAGCAGACGCTCGTAGGCGATGAAAAGCAGCGCCATACCCGGCGCCTCGTAGATGCCACGACTCTTCGCCTCGATGATGCGGTTCTCGATCTGGTCGGCCATGCCGAGGCCGTGCCGTCCGCCGATGGCGTTGGCTTCCATCATGAGTTCGACGGCGTCGAGTTCGTTGCCGTTGATTGCGACCGGTCGCCCCTGCACATACCGGATGACGACATCTTCGGTTGCGATCGCAACCTTGGAATCCCAGAAGCGCACTCCCATGATCGGATCGACGAGTTCGATGGACGCATCGAGGTGCTCGAGACGCTTCGCCTCATGCGTTGCGCCAAGGATGTTGGCATCGGTCGAGTATGCCTTCTCAACGCTGTCGCGGTACGGCAGATTGTGTGCCGCCATCCACTCCGACATCTCCTTGCGACCGCCGAGTTCGCGCACGAACGACTCATCAAGCCACGGCTTGTAGATGCGCAGCGCGGGATTCGCGAGCAGTCCGTAGCGGTAGAAGCGCTCGATGTCGTTGCCCTTGTATGTCGAGCCGTCGCCCCAAATGGAGACGCCGTCCTCCAGCATCGCACGTACAAGCAGCGTGCCCGTGACAGCGCGCCCCAGCGGAGTGGTGTTGAAGTACTGCTTGCCGCCTGCACGGATGTGGAATGCGCCGCAGGCGATCGCAGCCAGGCCTTCTTCGACGAGTGCTGCGCGGCAATCGACGAGCCGCGAGGCCTCTGCTCCGTACTGAGTAGCGCGGCCCGGAACGCTCTGGATGTCCGGCTCGTCGTATTGGCCGAGATCGGCCGTGTACGTGTACGGAAATGCACCCTTGGCCCGCATCCATGCGACGGCAACAGACGTGTCCAGACCGCCCGAGAACGCGATACCGATGCGCTCACCCACCGGGAGCGATGCGAGAACCTTCGACATGGGACAAGCCTATCGGCAGGCTCAGAGCACCTTCGAAAGGAAGGCCTTCGTCCGGTAGAGCGCACGTGTCGGCTCGTCGAACCACATGAACTTCGGCTCAATGCAAGCGATCTTGCGGTGACGAATCGCTGCTGTTGTTCGCTCTCCGTCAGATGCCCGCGGTATACGTCAACTGCTGGATGCGTGGGTCCGGATCCGGGCTCATGAGCAGCTCCACGACGACGGTGCCGCGCTCCCCCGTCACCGTCCAGCGGGCGTGCGCCGCACTTCGCGAGGTGATAGAGGCTGCCTCCCGCCTGGACGAGGTGGCGAGTGCCAGAACGCAGCCACGGCGCTCGGCTCGCGGTACGTCGAGGTCCATGTTGTGCGCGAACCAGGTGTCTGCCACGGCGTCGTTCCATTCCTCGAGGAGTTCCTCGGCAACCCGCATCGCGTCCTTGGTCGCGGGCCAGAGCCGGTCCATCACGGGGACCAGTGGAGTGGCCGCTGCCACGCGCTCGAATAGGACGCGTTCGCACACGGCTACGGGGGCAGCGTAGGTCCGGTTCGACAACGCAATCACGCCAAGGCCGGTCTCCGGGTGCCATCGCATATGCGAGCCGAAGCCCGGATACCCGCCGCTGTGATGGACGAATCGTCCGAGTGCTGAGTGCTCTTCGGCAATGAGCCCGTAGCCGTAGGACATCGACGACGCCGTCGCGCGACCGTCGTCCTCTGTGCGCACCACCATCCGGGCGAAGTTGTGCGGCAGTTGCATCTCCCGGCGACTCGCAACCGAGAGCGGATGTTCCGTTTCACCGTGCCATGCACTCATCAGCCCATGGACCCACCTCGACAGGTCTCGCACCGAACTGTGCAAACCGCCCATCGGTGAGAACGCACCAGGAAGTGTCTGCGGTTGTTCAACGAAACCTGTGGCAAGTTCCTGATACCCCAGCGCGCGATGCTGATCCGGAATCACACGATGGTCGTAGACCGTCGACGTCATTCCGATCGGCAACAGCAACTCCTGCGTGACGAAGTCGGTGTACGCGCGCCCGGTCACCGCCGTGATGATGCGGCCAAGGAGTGCGTATGAGAGATTGGAGTATTCGAAGCCGGTCCGCGGATCGCGGATCATGCTCACACCAGCGGTGATCATCGCATCGAAGTCGGTGAGCGCCGTCGGTTCATGCCGATCCCCCCACGGATCGTCCGTCGGGAATCCCGCGTTCATCGTGAGCAGATCCCGCACCGTGATGTCCCGTCGCGGCACGTGCGGCAGGTACTTGACCACAGGGTCGTCGAGACGAATTCGGTCTTGGTCGCGCAGCAAGAGGACAGCCGCGGCGGTGAAACTCTTCGTCATCGAGGCAATTCGGAACACCGAGTCCAGGTCCGGCAACGTTGCAGTGCCAAGTCGCGTCGTACCTGCGGAGAACACATCAGTGATCTCGTCGTTGCGGAGCAGACCGAGCACGATGCCCACCGACGGGCGCTCGGCCAAGTAGCCCTTGATCTCGGATTGGATGTCGAGCATGACGCACAGTCTGCCCGAAACTGGCGCAGATTCAGGACTTTCGCCCTAGTTGCACGTGTTGGGCTGCAAGAAATGCCGACCTACACTCGAAACATGACACGTTCGGAAGACGTCCTGCGCGCTGTTCGCGATCGCCGATACACCTACAAGCAGAAGGTTGCCGTTCTGGCGGGACTTGCGGAGAACCTACTCCCCGAGCCGGCCATCTCTTCTGAGGCGAAGGCAGCGCTCGATGCCCGCATCATCTGCGACATGTACGAAGGCCACGCGCCATATCGCGCCCGGTACATCCTGCCCGACTATGCGAAAGCTCTGAAGAACGGTTCCCCATTCCTCGAGTTGCCGCCCGCGCTCGACCTCGACGAGGCAATGGCTCATCTGCTCATCATGTACAGCAACGTGCCGTCGATCACCGGCTACCCCGTGTACTTCGGGGATCTGGACTCGCTGCTGCTGCCGTATGTCGATGACATCGACGACGATGCGCTGTACCGCAAACTTCGACTGTTCTGGATCTCGCTGGACCGGATGTTCCCGGACGCATTCGCCCACACGAATTTGAGCCCGATCTACAACCGCGTGGCGAAGACAATCCTCCAACTCGAGCGGGACCTACTGCAGGTGGTGCCCAACATCAGCCTCAAGGTGGACCCCGAACGCACGAGCGACGAGTACATCCTCGACGGCGTGCGCACAGTGTTCGCCTGCGGCAAGCCGCACTTCATCAACCATCCACTCATGATGCGGGACCTCGGCCCCGCCTATGCCGCCGTCAGTTGCTACAACTCGCTCAAGGTTGGTGGCGGATCGCACACCCTGTGCAGGCTCAACCTCAAGGAAACGGTGCTCGCGCATCACGGCGACCTCGACGACTTCTTCTCGATCGCATTGCCGACGTATGTCGGGTACATGAGCGAATTGCTGGCTGCACGCATCCGTTTCCTCGTCGAGGAGTCGGGCTTCTTCGAGACGAATTGGCTCGCCGTTGAAGGTCTCATCGACCTTGCGAACTTCAGCGCCATGTTCGGCATCTTCGGGCTCGCGGAGGCCGTCAACCTGCTGATGGAGCGCGCTGGAAGCTTGGCCACCTACGGCCATGACGAGGCTGCCGACGACCTCGCCTTCCGCATCACGAGTTCGATCGCACAGCTCGTCGCCGATCAACCGTTGCCGTATTGCGAAGGCAACAACGGCCGCGCCTTTATGCACTCGCAGTCCGGGATCGACCTCGACCTCGACGTCACTGCAGGCACCCGAATCCCGATCGCCACCGAGCCATCGCTGTACCGCCACCTGCAAACGGTGAGTCGGCACCACGACCTGTTCCAGTCCGGAATCAGCGACATCCTGCACTTCGACGAGACCGCGCAGCGGAATCCGCAGGCGGTCGTCGACGTGATCCGCGGCGCGTTCGCAAGTGGCATGCGCGACTTCACGTTCAATCTCGACAGCAACGACTTCGTGCGCATCACGGGATATCTCGTCCGCAAGAGCGACCTTGCGAAACTACCGAGTGCCCGTCACAGCAGTACGTACCTCGGAGCAGGTTCGGTGGAGAACTCGCACGTACAGGAACGCGCATTGAAGCGAGTGGTGAGTCATGAGTCAGGCGCTGGTCGCTGACGTCATCCAGTTCTCCTGGGTTGATGGGCCGGGCAACCGATTTGCCCTCTTCCTCCAGGGATGCAACTTCGACTGCAAGGGCTGCCACAACCCGCAGACCATTCCGCTCGAATCCATCCACGCCCGGACCGTGACGCCGGAGTCGATGCTCGACGAGATCAAGCGTGCCGTGCCGCACATATCCGGTGTCACCGTTTCCGGCGGAGAGGCAACCTTGCAGCCGAGATTCGTCTACGAACTCTTCGCCGCGATCAAGGCCGACCCGGTGACGCGCTTACTCACGACCTTCATCGACACGAATGGCAGTGCAGAGAACGATGTGTGGGAGCTGCTGCTGCCCGTCACCGATGGATTCATGATCGACCTCAAGGCGTTCTCTGACACACTGCACATCGAGCTCACGGGCAAGTCCAACGTGGCCGTCCTGCACGCGATTCGCTACCTGTCACGCGCAGGCAAGTTGTACGAAACCCGACTCATGCTCGCCCCGGGCATCAATGACAGCGACGAGGAACTGCGATCGATTGCCGCGTGGCTACTGTCGGTAGATCCGGCCATGCGCATCAAGGTGAACCATTTCCACGCGCACGGCACTCGACATCCTGCTAGCGAATGGCCCGAAGCCGACGACGAACGCAAGGCGCACTACGCGACCGTGCTGCGGTCTGCCGGCGTCATCAACCTCGCTTGAGGCGCGTCTTCACCCAATTCGCGACACCCGAGCCGTGGTGGCGAACCCGGTCGAGCACCACCTGAGCCCACGCAAACTCGCTCGCGAGGATGACGAGTCCGAGCACGATGAGCGCGGGTCCGGGCAGCAGCGGAAGGACGACGCCTGCGAGGCCGAGGAGGATGCAGCTGGCGCCGACGATGGCGACCAGCACCCACCGCACGGGGTGCGGAAGCAGCTTCCACCACGCTTTCGCACGTTCTCTCATCGGATGATCAATGCCCCTAGTGCCACGGCCAGCGCGAGCAGCCACATCCAGCCACGCCTGTACCAACCCTTGTTCGTCTGCAGATCAGCATTCTGCGGGGGGATTCCGAGTGGCGAGAACGACATGGGTCGATTCTTGCACGCACCTAACGTAGCGCGGCGCTCACAACCTGCTTCGCCTCCTCCTGCACCCGCGCAAGATGCTCAGCGCCCCTGAAGGACTCCGCGTAGATCTTGTACACATCCTCGGTTCCCGAGGGACGTGCCGCGAACCAAGCATTCTCCGTGACGACCTTGAGCCCACCGATGGCGGCGCCATTGCCCGGCGCGCTGGTGAGCGCCGCCACGATCGGTTCGCCGGCGAGCGAGGTGGCAGTCACCTGTTGTGGTGACAGCTTCGCGAGCGCGGCCTTCTGCTCGCGGGTCGCTGCAGCGTCAATCCGCGCGTATGCCGGCGCACCGAACCGTTCGGTGAGTTTTGCGTATCGCTGTGAGGGACTCTCGCCGGTGACGGCAAGCATCTCGGAGGCGAGCAGGGCAAGGATGATGCCGTCCTTGTCGGTTGACCATGGGGTGCCGTCGATGCGGAGGAAGGAAGCGCCGGCACTCTCCTCACCGCCGAACACAACGCTGCCGTCGAGCAAGCCGGGGACAAACCACTTGAAGCCTACGGGCACTTCAAGCAGTCTGCGCCCGAGTGATGCCACCACCCGATCGATCATCGACGAACTCACCAGCGTCTTGCCGATCGCACTTCCGGTGTTCCATCCCCGGCGATGCTGCACGAGGTACTCGATGCTCGCCGCGAGGTAGTGGTTCGGATTCATCAGCCCGCCGTCCGGCGTGACGATGCCGTGCCGATCCGAGTCCGCGTCGTTTCCGGTCGAGATTTGGAAGGCATCACGATTCGCGATGAGCGACGCCATCGCATACGGAGACGAGCAATCCATGCGGATCTTCCCGTCCCAGTCCAGACACATGAAACGCCACGTCGGATCGATCGTCGGATTGATCACGGTGAGATCGATCCGATGCCGCTCGGCGATCGCAGCCCAGAAGTCGACACTTGCACCACCCAATGGATCTGCTCCAATACGGATGCCTGCAGACCGGATGGAATCGATATCGATCACGTTGGGCAGATCCTCGACGTAGGTCGACACGAAGTCGTACCTGCCGCATGCCGCTTTCGCTTTCGTGAATTCCGTCCGCCCGACTCCGACGAGTGCCGTTGCCAACAACGCATTCGCTCGGGTCTGCACGACGCCGGTGATGTCCGTTCCTGCCGGGCCGCCTTCCGGCGGGTTGTACTTGAAACCGCCATCCCTCGGCGGATTGTGCGATGGAGTGACGACGATGCCGTCGGCACGGCCGGGGTCGGCGGCTGCGCGTCCACGGTTGTACGCGAGGATCGCATGCGACACCGCCGGTGTCGGCGTCACGCGATCGTCGCTGTCGATGAGGACTTCGACGCCGTTCGCGATGAGCACCTCGATGGCGGTGCGCCAGGCCGGCTCGCTCAATGCATGGGTGTCGCGACCGATGAACAGCGGACCCCGAATGCCCTGCGACGCGCGGTACTCCACGATTGCCTGCGTTGCCGCTGCAATGTGATCCTCATTGAAGGCGGTATCGAATGCGGAGCCGCGGTGACCCGACGTGCCGAAGGCAACCCGCTGTGCCACGTCCGCGGGATCCGGATGCTGTGAGTAGTAGGCATCGATGAGTTTCGGGACATCGATGAGGTCAGCGGGTTCTGCGACCTGTCCTGCACGCGGATGGATGGACATGCGGCCCCCTTTCGGCGACCCCATCGTTCCAGCGTGGGCCGTGCAACGGAACGACGAACACCTTTCGGTTCGGTTACTTGAGTTCGGACTGCGCAGTTCGAGCGCGTTCGATCGCCGCCTTCAGACGCTGCTGTGCAGCGCCGTAGGCGGTGAAGTCGCCGGACTTGAGGGCAGACTCTCCGTCTGCGTACGCCTTGGCAGCATCATTGAGCGCTGCCTTCAGGCGTTCCGCTGCCGAACCGGTGGGCGTTGGAGTCGGCGACGTCCCCGGTTGCGCACTCGAGACGCCGAGCACAGCAGCAAGTGCCTGCTGCACCGTGTCACGCATCACCACCTGCTGCCCGAAGCCGACAATCACCTTCCGCAGCAACGGGTACCCGTTCGCACCCGTCGCTTGCACATAGACGGGCTCGACGTACAGGACACCGCCACCAACCGGCAAGGACAGGAGATTGCCGAGCACCACGTCGGAACCACCACGTCGGAGGAGCGAGAGCTCACTCGCGATCTGTGCATCCGACTCGAAGTTGTTCTGCGCCTGCACCGGACCGGGGATCGTCGTCTGGCTCGGCAGTTGCAGGATCTGCATCTTCCCGTACTCCGGTCCGGGCTCGGAATTCACCACGAGCAATCCGGCAAGCGACGGTCGCTTCTGCGGCGCGTACGTCGACGTCACCGAGAACTGCTGAGCGCTTGCACCCGGCATCTTGAGTGACAGGAAGTACGGAGGCTGCATGCCACCACCACGAGTCGGGTCCTCGGGAATGATCCAGAAGTTCTCGCCGGAGAAGAACGACGGCGCATCCGTGATGTGGTACTTCTTCAGCACCTCACGCTGCACCTTGAACAGGTCTTCCGGGTACCGCAACTGCTGCACGAGATCCGCGGGAATGGCGGACTTCGGCTTCACGGTGTTCGGGAAGGCTTTGGCCCACGTCTTGAGGATCGGATCCTGGTCATCCCATGCATACAACTGCACAGTGCCGTCGTATGCATCGACGGTCGCCTTCACGGCATTCCGCATGTAGTTGACCGATACTCCGCGCAGATCGAGCGCCGGCGTGGTGACCGAATCGGTCACCGCATCCGTGAGTCTGGTGGTCTGCGAGTACGGATACTTCGACGTTGTCGTGTAGCCGTCGAGCACCCAGG
>CAXBQV010000060.1:0-10287 GCA_963978265.1 uncultured bacterium
CTTGTTCGGCTCACGGGCACCAGGCACGACCATCATCTGGAAGCAGCTCGCGTGCAGTCCGTGTGTCAGCGTCTTCAATCACCGGCTGTCGCCGTGCACCAATAACGTCTGCATGCAGATGATCACCGTGGACGGTGTGTGCGCCGCGGTGCAGGGGGCAATCGGCCGATGACCCAGGTCGACGTGGCGGTGGTGGGCGGCGGTGTGACCGGCCTCGCTTCGGCGCTCGCCCTGAGCCGCCTCGGCGCGAGCGTGTTCGTCACGCGCGTCGTCAAGGGCGTCGACGGCACCGGGCCCTGGTGCTGGGTCTCCTGATCTTCCTCATGACCGGCGATGTCGGGCTGTTCTCCCGCAAGATCAAGGTCAAAGCTTACTTCGAGAACGCCGGCGGGCTGCGCGTCGGCGCCAGGGCATGGAAGGCATCCAGCAGCGCGCGCATCTTTTCCACCGGCGCCGCCGATGGCCCCATGAGGCCATAGCCCCGCGCCGCCGCCAGGGCCAGGCTCTCGTCCGTCATGCTGGCGAGCAGCTTGTTGCGGGCGGGCAAGGTCATCTTGCCGCCCGTGATGCGCTTGCGCAGCAGGATCTTGATGTTCACCTCGCGGTCGGAGGTGGCGACGCCGGCGGAATTGTCGATGGCGTCGGTGTTGATCCGGATCCCGGCGCGAGCCGCCTCGATACGACCCAACTGGGTGCAGCCGAGATTGCCGCCCTCGCCGACCACCTTGCAGCGCAGCTCGTGGCCGTCGACCCGGATCGGGTCATTCGCCTTGTCACCGACGTCCGCGTGTGACTGCGTACTGGCTTTCACGTACGTGCCGATACCGCCGTTCCACAACAGGTCGACTGGTGCGCAGAGCATTGCGCGGATGAGTTCGGTGGGGGAGTAGGACTCCTGCTCCGCAGCGAGACCGAGTGCAGCACGCGCCTCGGGTGAGGGCGTGATGCTCTTCGACGACCGTGAATAGACGGCTCCACCGGACGACAGCTTCGAACTGTCGTAGTCGGCCCAGCTGGACCTCGGTAGCGCGAACAACCGTTGTCGTTCGGCGAAGCCGATTGCTGCATCCGGATTCGGATCGATGAAGATGTCGCGGTGGTCGAAGGCCGCAACAAGTCGCAGGTGCGGTGAGAGCAGCATGCCGTTGCCGAACACGTCACCGCTCATGTCGCCGATTCCGACAGCGGTGAACTCCGTTTGCTGCGTATCGATGCCGAGTTCACGGAAGTGCCGCTTCACTGATTCCCATGCGCCGCGTGCCGTGATGCCCATCACCTTGTGGTCATAGCCGACGGATCCACCGGAAGCGAAGGCATCGTCGAGCCAGAAGCCGTAGTCGTGCGCCACCGAATTCGCGAGATCGGAGAACGTTGCCGTCCCCTTGTCAGCGGCCACGACGAGATACGGATCGTCACCGTCGACGCGGACGACACCAGGTGGTGGGACGACGTTGCCGCCGACGAGATTGTCGGTGATGTCGAGCAATCCCGACAGATACTCGCGGTATGCGGCCTGGCCTTCCGTCATCCACGCTGCGCGATCCGCTCCCGGGTCCGGCAACTGGGACGGGACGAATCCACCTTTGGCGCCGACCGGCACAATGACGGCGTTCTTCACTTCCTGCGCCTTGACGAGGCCGAGCACCTCGGTACGGAAATCCTCGGTGCGATCGCTCCAGCGCAGACCTCCGCGCGCCACATCGCCGAAGCGGAGATGCACTCCTTCGACTCGTGGCGAACAGACCCACACCTCGTACTTGGGCCGCGGCAATGGGGCGTCGGGAATCGACCGGGTGTCGAGCTTGAAGGAAAGCGGTTTGCGTGCACGGTCCGACTCCACGTACGCGTTGGTGCGGAGCGTTGCGCGGATCACCCCGAGCATCGACCGCAGGACGCGATCCTGATCAAGACTCAGCACTGCATCCAGGTCGTGTTGGATGTGCGTGATGAAGTCTTGTTCGGCCTTCATGCGATCGCCGTCGAATGCTGGATCGAACTTCGCGGCGAAGAGGTCGACGAGTGCGCGCGCGATCGACGCATTGCCGCTCAGCACCGATTGGATGAAGCCTTGGCCATATGAAGAGCCGAGTTGCTTGAGGTAGTGCCCATACGCTCGCAGCACGGCAGCTTGTTGCCAGGTGAGGCCGGCGCGTAGCACAAGCGCGTTGTACCGGTCGTCCTCGCACAGTCCGGTCCACACTGCACGGAACGCATCGGAAGCGCGCTGCGGGAGGGTCTCCCGATCGGGGAGGTCTCCGTCGAGAAACTGCACGTCGAAGTCGAGCACCCACGCGATGCCAGAACGCCGCTCGATGCCGTACGGGCGCTCGGCGATCACGTCCATGCCGAGGTGTTGCATGATCGGTAGCAGGCGCGAGACTGCGATCTCGTCGCCGATGCGGTTCACCTTGAACTGCACGCAGTCCGTGCGCTGTGAGTCATCGCGCCAGCGCAGATCGATGCCGCCGCTCTGCAGCGCGTGCAGACTGGCTGCGTCGTCGACGCCCTCGTCAATGTCGAAGTCCTCGATGTAGGCAGCGGGGAATGCGTCACGGAAATCGTCGACGATCTCCTGTGCCGTCTGCTCGCCGAACCGATCGGCAACTGCCTCGGCCCAGCGTTCCTCCCACGGCATCGCAGCGGCCGCGAGTTGGCGCTCGAGTTCGACGACGTCGACGTGGTCGACGGGCGCGTCGGGCCGGATCTGGATCAGGAAGTGCACGCGGGCGAGGAGTGACTCGGTCACGAGCGCCGTGTATTCGCTCCCGGTGCCGTTGAACGCCTTCCGCAGCAGCCCATCGAGGCTTTGGCGTACCGCCGTGTTGTAACGGTCACGCGGCAAGTACACGAGGCACGAGACGAACCTGCCGTACTCGTCACGTCGGACGAAGAGTCGGGTCTGTCTGAGTGCTCGGAGTTGCGCCGATGCGCTCGCCACTTGGAGGAGTTGCGCGGTGCGCGTCTGGAACATCTCATCGCGTGGGTACATCTCGAGGAACTGCAGCAGGTCGCGTGCGGAGTGCGAGTCCGGCACCAGCTCGAGTGCATCCATGACCGCTTGGACGCGCTTGCGGACCACGGGGACTTCTCGCACCGAGGACGAATATGCCTCGGACGTGAAGAGTCCCATGATGCGCAATTCGCCCGTCACGCGACCGTTGGTGTCGAAGGTCTTGATACCGATGTGGTCGAGGTAGCCGTTGCGGTGCACAGTGGATCGGGCACTCGACTTGCTGATGACGAGCACCCGCGGTTCGAGCGTGCTGTCTCGCACTGCTTGGGGCATCGCATCGATGCGACGCTGATGTGCTGCGACTTGGTCATCACGCATGCGCAGGATGCCGAGCCCGGTCGAGGCGATCGGTGAGACGACCTTTCCTCCGTCGTTGCCGATGATCTCGTACTCGCGATAGCCGAGGAATGTGAAGTGGTCATTGAGCAGCCAGTCGAGGAGATCAGCTGCTTCGTTCACTTCATCGGCCTGAGCGTGCACTGGGGGAGTCGTGCGCAGTGTTCGCACGATTCCCTGCACACGCTGCGTCATGTCATGCCAGTCGGTGTTGGCATCCCGGACGTCGTCGAGGATCTCGTGTATCAACGACTCGATGCCCGGGTGATCCGCAGATGCGACGGACTGCTGCAGACGAATGACCATCCAGGACTCGGCGTACGTGCCTTGCGGCAGTGCTTCGTCGACCCAGAGGTCCAGCACTTCTGAGAGTCGGCCGTCCGCTGTTCGCGCAACGACCAGTTGCGGGTGCAGCATCGAGCGGACTGCACGACCACTCGACGTGAGCGCCATCGTGACGGAGTCGACAAGGAACGACATGTCATCGGATACGACGAGCAGGTAACTGCCATTCGTGTCGTTGTGCACTCGTACAAGTGCTTCGCCGGCAGGGCGCACTGCGGCGGCCGCGTGGATGGCTCGGATTGCGCCGGCTACGGAGTCGACGTCGACATGGTGCGGGTCGAGCATGGCGAGTTTGTGCACGAAGCGCCGGGCCAACAGGCGGACATTGTCGTCATCCGCTGCGAATCGGGATTGCAGTGCCGCGGTGAATGCACCGAGATCTCCAGCACTGAAGGCCATACAGTCATCGTAGGTTTTCAGGGAACCGCCGACTGCCCCTCAACCGTCCAACGTCGGCCGGTGGCCGGTATTGGGGGTCGTAGGGTCCGGCCTCTCCGCGCCGTCATGCCGTTGGCGTGACGGGCGCTCGCCGGCTCGTCAGCGCCGACCGCGCCGCCACCGTTTCGGTTTCGGCAGCCTGAGGATGAGTTCCTCTGTCGGCGGTTCGGGTTCGGGTATCGCGTGCAGCGCCGGCGTCGACTGGTCAATGGAATCTGCGAGTCGTTCGAGGTTCGACGCGATCGAGATGCCGCGTGCGAATTGCGTGGTGGGGAAGTCCTCCGCGTCCTCGCGCAATTGGTACGTGAGTTCCTGCCCGGCCTGTCGGACGTCGTCGGTTATCTCGGGATCGAGCGGCATCTCATCCGCATCCTGCAGCTCGACGACCGTCGCACTCACTGCATAGCTCGCAGCGGAGAGTGCGTCGGAGATCTGTTGGTTGATGGAATCGGGAAGTCCGCCTTCAACGGCGGCGTCGAACAAGGTGCGCGCAATCGTGCGCACCTGCTCGACCGCGTGATCGAGTGCTACTGCGCGTGTGTACAGCGCATCGGCCTCCTCTTGTGCTGCCAGCGGATACCAGCGCGCGTACTGCTTCGCCTCCATTGCCTGATCGCGAAGGGCTGGCACTTTCGCAACGAGCTCGCGTGCAGCGCCGAGCCAGCGCGCGGTCTCCTCTTTGTCGATACCGTCGGTCACGCCCTCGGCCATCGTTCCGAGGAGTTCGGCGGCCTCGGTCGCGAGTTTCGAGATCTGGTCCACGGTCCGTCCGGCCGGGTCGAGCGGATGCGTGAAATAGGAGAACCCGATGGCGATGAGCGCGCCGATCATGACCGACAGTGTCCGGTACTCGGCGGTGCTCTCCGCAAGTCCGGGGCCGATGACGATGAGGGCAGTGACGGGCACGTTGAGTGTCGCGACCTGACCGAGGCGCAGAGCCCTGGCGGCGACAAGTCCGGCGCCGACGGTGATCACCACGGTGATGGGGCCGACGCCGAATGCACTGACACTCGACAGAGCGACGAGGGCGCCGATGCCGGTGCCGAGAATTTGTCCGAACCCTTCCCGGACCGACTTGTGCACCGAGACACGAACGGTGAGCGCCGCGGTGATGGCGGCGACGAGTCCGCCGCTGGCGACCAGCCGATCCCCGGCCGTCCAGGCGACACCGGCCGCTGCTGCAGTGACGACCACCTGCCGAATCCACTCGGCACGGGACGTGAACGCGCGCACGAATCGGCTCTCCCTGAAACCCACGGAAGGAAGCCTTGCACGGCCTTTCGGCGACTGTCAGTCCGCCACGGCAGAATGGGGTTCGGAAGCCCGAAGCAGCTAATGACATGCATGTAATTAGGGGCTAGGTTCCTCCCATTCGGCTGACAGGGAGCAGGAATGACGGAAACCGCGCGGGCGTTCCATTCGACGTCGGAAGTGGAGGTCGCCCCCTTGTCTGATCGCGACGCCCGCATTCTGGAGTTCGAAAACCGCTGGTGGCAGTACGCCGGGGCCAAGGAACAGGCCATCCGCGAACTCTTCGACATGAGCGCCACCCGGTACTACCAGCTGCTGAACGCCATCATCGACATGCCGGCGGCCCTCGAGGCGAATCCGATGCTCGTGAAGCGGCTCCGCCGTATGCGGGAGGCCCGCCAGCGGGCCCGTTCGGCGAAGCGTCTTGGCATTTCGCTCTAATTCGTTACGCTTCCCCACGGTCCAAATCGCTCTTCCTGCACCAGTGGGTATTGCACGACGTACGACCCAGCGCGGCCGTCGGCCTAGCTGCCCACATGAAGTAAGGAATATGCATGTCCACTCCGGTTACCGGAACGGTGAAGTGGTTCAACTCTGAGAAGGGCTACGGCTTCCTCTCGGTTGACGGCACCGATCGCGACGTCTTCGTGCACCACACGGCCATCAACATGGAAGGCTTCCGTGTGCTCGAGCAGGATCAGCGCGTGGAGTTCGAAATCGTCGATGGCCCGAAGGGCCCGCAGGCTGGCAACGTCAAGCTGGCATAGTCGGTTTCTGGGAAGGCCGCCCCTCGGGGCGGCCTTTTCGTTTGCCCGGATTTAGCACTCTCCAGCGGGGAGCGCTAATCTCCGCGTTAGCACTCGGGACCCGAGAGCGCTAACGCTCCCGGACCGGGTGGACCCCTTCTCCGATGAGGGGTCGGCCACCGCTCCCATGAGCGGCCGGCACGACTCGCCGTCGCGGGCACTTCGTCGGAGAACCAAACGTCCGGAGGACCAGAAACAAATGGCGAAGATCATCGCGTTTGATGAAGAAGCACGCCGCGCACTCGAGCGCGGTATGAACACCCTCGCCGATGCGGTGAAGGTGACGCTCGGCCCAAAGGGCCGCAACGTCGTGTTGGAGAAGAAGTGGGGCGCGCCCACCATCACCAATGACGGTGTCTCCATCGCCAAGGAAATCGAACTCGACGACCCCTACGAGAAGATCGGCGCCGAGCTCGTCAAGGAAGTCGCGAAGAAGACCGACGACGTCGCCGGCGACGGCACGACCACTGCAACCGTGCTCGCCCAGGCGCTTGTCCGCGAGGGCCTGCGCAACGTCGCAGCGGGCGCGAACCCGATGTCGCTGAAGAAGGGCATCGAAGCCGCTGTTGCTGCAATCAGCAGTGAACTGCTGTCGATGGCGAAAGCCGTCGAGAGCAAGGAGCAGATCGCTGCCACCGCCTCCATCTCGGCCGCTGATGCACAGATCGGCGAGATGATCGCCGAGGCCATGGACAAGGTCGGCAAGGAAGGCGTCATCACCGTCGAAGAGAGCAACACGTTCGGCCTCGAACTCGAACTCACCGAAGGTATGCGCTTCGACAAGGGCTACATCTCGCACTACTTCGTCACCGACCCCGAGCGCATGGAAGCCGTACTCGAGGATCCGTACATCCTGATCGTGAACTCGAAGATCTCGGCCGTGAAGGACGTCGTGCCGGTGCTCGAGAAGGTCATGCAGTCCGGCAAGCCGCTGCTCATCATCGCCGAAGATGTCGAAGGCGAAGCACTCGCGACGCTCGTCGTAAACAAGATCCGTGGCACGTTCCGCTCCATCGCCGTGAAGGCCCCGGGCTTCGGTGATCGTCGCAAGGCGATGCTGCAGGACATCGCGATCCTGACCGGTGGCCAGGTCATCAGCGAGGAAGTCGGCCTCAAACTCGAGTCCACCGACATCGCCCTCCTCGGCCGCGCTCGCAAGGTCGTCGTGACCAAGGAAGAGACCACCATCGTCGAAGGCGCCGGTGACGCAGACCAGATCGCCGGTCGCGTGAACCAGATCCGCGCCGAGATCGAGAAGTCGGATTCCGACTACGACCGCGAGAAGCTGCAGGAGCGGCTTGCGAAGCTCGCCGGTGGCGTTGCCGTCATCAAGGCCGGCGCTGCAACCGAGGTCGAGCTCAAGGAGCGCAAGCACCGCATCGAGGACGCAGTCCGCAACGCGAAGGCCGCCGTCGAAGAAGGCATCGTCGCGGGCGGTGGCGTTGCCATCATCCAGGCCGGTGACAAGGCACTCGGATCGCTCAAGCTCGATGGTGATGAAGCAACCGGCGCGAACATCGTGAAGGTTGCCATCGAAGCGCCGCTGAAGCAGATCGCGGTCAACGCGGGCCTCGAAGGCGGTGTCATCGTCGAGAAGGTGCGCAACCTCCCTGCCGGTCACGGCCTCAACGCCGCATCCGGGGAGTACGTCGACCTCATCAAGGCCGGCATCATCGATCCGGCGAAGGTGACGCGGTCCGCACTGCAGAACGCGGCATCGATCGCAGCGCTCTTCCTCACGACCGAGGCGGTCATCGCCGACAAGCCGGAGCCGAAGCAGGCAATGCCGACAGGCGGCGAAGGCGGCATGGACTTCTAAGTTCCAGACGCGTGTGGGCGGTCCGAATCGGGCCGCCCACTGCTTTTTTGCAACCGTGGTTCGTCTCGAACCGGTTCACGGGAATGCACCCAATACGCTCCGCTGCATGAGTTTGATCGTTGGCTTCGACCTCGACATGACGCTCGTTGACTCCGCAGATGGAATCACCGACGCCCTGCTCAAGGTATTCACGGATCACGGTGTCGAACTCACCCGTGAAGACGTGCGCAACACCATCGGGCTACCACTCGACATGGTGTTCCCGATGTGGTTGCCGGACGAGTCCTACGAGCAACTGCTCGACGAGTACCGCGACCACTACGGCAAGTACGGCATCCCGAAATCCGTTGCCCTGCCTGGCGCGCATGACGCGATTGCCGCTGTGCACGATGCCGGTGGCGAAGTGATCGTCATCAGCGCGAAGAAGAAGGACTTCGTCGACCGCGTCATCGAAGTCGTGCAACTCGAAGTGGATCGAACGTACGGTTACCTCTTCGCCGAACACAAGGGCGCAGTGCTCCGCGAGGAGCGTGCGTCGATCTACGTTGGGGACCACGAGGGGGATATCCGTGCGGCACGTGCGGCGGACGCACTCGCGTTCGTCGTCACAACCGGACCGATGACGGAGTCCGAACTCGTGCAGCACAACCCGGATGTGATCGTGCCAACCCTGGTCGAATTCAGACCGTGGCTGCAGCGTTGGTTGGCGGACTAGACGTCGAGATCGTCGGCGATGGCGCGGAGCACCGCTGCAACCTTCGCACCATGCGCGTCGCTGGGGTAACGGCCTCGGCGCAGATCGTTCGAGACGCCGTCGAGCAGTTTGATGACGTCTTCGATGAGGACCGCCATGTTGTCGGCGGCCTTGCGGCTGCCCTTCACGATGGACGGAATCGGGTCGAGGACCACCACCG
This sequence comes from uncultured bacterium, assembly GCA_963978265.1. Lineage (GTDB taxonomy): Bacteria > Actinomycetota > Actinomycetes > S36-B12 > UBA5976 > JAKALQ01. The sequence goes on from CAXBQV010000060.1 coordinate 8,923, forward strand.
AGAGTGCCTGCTTGCCGCGCTTGCCGTCGGCAATGCCGAACTCAACCCGCGCGCCGTTCTTGAGGGAGGTCACGCCGGCAGGCAGCGCAGTTGTATGGACGAACACGTCCTCGCCGTCGTCGGACTGGATGAACCCGAAGCCCTTCTCGACGTCGTACCACTTCACTTTTCCGGTAGGCACGGCTTCCTCACTTCATCAGATGTGCTCTGAACAGAAGGTCATGGTACTTGGGACTTACACTTCTTGCCCTATGGAGCAATTTCACGGGCGACTCGTCGTCGGAGCAGCCCTCATGGGCATCGGCTTTCTCACTGTGCTTCTGGTCATGGCCGAACTCGTGACCGGTGGGCACCTTCCGGCATGGAGTTGGGGCCTGTTCCTCCTCATCGGTGTTGGCGCGGCAGTCGTCGTAAGCGCGTTTGTAGGCGCCGGACGCGACCGTCGGCGCGCCACCGAGGAGCTCACGGGGCCGGCTCAGCGCGCACCCCGTCGTCGGTAGGCTGGGCCGTCAAGGAGTTGTTATGCATACCCCGATGAAGGCCACCGCGCTGGCGGTTGCCCTGCTGCTCACCCTCACCGGCTGCGAGAAGCCCAAACCGTCCGTCACCCTGTTCTCCGGCTCGAACAGCGCTCGTGCCGAAGCGGTCTGCTGGACGCAGGACGGCAGCCCGGCAATCGGGAGTCCGGGATGCAGCCAGGACGAGCTCGTGAAGACCGTGCAGTCCGGTGATCTGGCAAGCCTCGCCGTCACACCGGGTTCGACCTTCGGCATCAGTGTCGACTCCGACGTCGCGGACGCGGGCTGGTACGCATCGATCATCGTGAACGGTCAGGCGCAGCAACTGGTGCAGTCGATCATGAAGGACCACTACTGGCGCTTCACGTTCCCCGATTCTGCTCGCGGCCAGTTCCCGGCAGGCGGATACGTCCTCCAGGTGACGGCAGCCGGTGCCACGAGTGGCAGTGAGCGCGGCATCTGGTTCTTCACGCTGACGGATGCAGACGCGGCATGACGTTCGTGGACCTCGCACTCGAAGCGATTCGCGAAGTTGCCGACGAGGACTCGCACATCGGCAACTATCTCGATCGCGATCTCGTCGACTCATCGACGATCATCCGCTTCGCATCGACGCACCCCGGTTACCCGCATTGGCGGTGGTGCGTTGCCATCACCGGCGACGAAGCGCATGCGAGCGTCAACGAAGTGTGGATGGAGCCAGGCGATGGCGCGCTCCGCATCCCCGAATGGAAGCCCTGGTCCGAACGAATCCGTCCTGGTGACCTCGGCGTCGAGTTGCGGTGCGCCATACGGATGCAGGCCCTTGAGTTCGTCGCGAATCGGCAGCCACGTCATGCGAGCCGCA
>CAXBQV010000061.1:0-10270 GCA_963978265.1 uncultured bacterium
CGATCGAGTGGGACACGGTCGTCGAGATGCCGCATCCGGTGAAGACGGTCACCACGGTGATCCGCGACGTTCCCAAGGGGCAGATCTCCTTCGGCGGGGGCGGCTTCACCAATCCCAACGAAGGCGATCTGCTCGGCGGCTACACCTTCGGGGCCGGCGACCTCCATGGCGCCTTCAGCCCCGCGGGGATGACGACGCCGATCGCGGTGCTCCAGGCGTCGGACAGCGACTACATGTGGTTCTCCACCCTCGACGAGCGGGTGCGCCCCAAGCGCTACTACTTCCAGCAGGGAGAGAAGGGGTTCCGTGTCGAGGCCATCTATGAACATGACGGGTGGCGGAACGACAAGCGGGTGAGCGTTCCCACCTGGCGCATCGGGCACGCCACGACCTTCGAAGGGGCGATGGCGCCGCACATGGCGCACATCGAGAAGGCGTTCTCGCTGCCCAGCTGGGAGTCCCGGTCGGACGTGCCCGCCTTGCCACGAATCGCTGTCACAGTGCCGATGGGCAGTCCGCTTGCGTAGATGCCGCGCGAGACACCGAACGACACCAACCGGTCGCCGACGTTGAGTTCCGCGTAGGGATCGAGCAACTGCAACTGCAGATTGTTGAGCTGACCCAAGCCGGTCACGAAGCCGATCTGTCCGGTGCCCTCGACGCGCGCTCCCACCGTCGAGCTCGGGTCCGTGATGAGTGCAACCGTTGACTGTCGCGCCATCACCGACACCACTCGACCGACGAGCCCGCTGCCGCTCACGATGTTCATGTCGACGCGTACGCCGTCGAGGCTTCCGGCGTCGATGAGGACCGTATTGCCGAAACCTTGGTTCGACCCGATGGCCACAACCCGTGCGACGACGAGTTTGAACTGTGCCGTTCCCGCTTGCTCGAGGAGTGCGTCGAGCTCACTGCGACGACGATCGTCGCCCGATGCCGTGTGCAGCCGTGCCCGCAGCTCGGCGTTCGCGGCCTCAAGCTCGGCAATGCGCTCCTTGCGCGACCCCAACTGCTGCCAGTCGGTGATGAAGGAGCCGATCGGAGCAGTTGCGCCGTTGACGGCCTCCTGCACCGGCGTCATGACCGCGCCTGCGACCGGACGAAGGAATCGCGTCAGTCCGTCGCGACTGTCGATGAGCGCGAGCAGCAACGCAAGCGCACACAGTCCGAGGAGCGCGACTTGCCCGCTCTGGAGTACGCCTGTGGGTCGCCGCGCCATTCTGTTTAGCTGCGCGCCTCGGCCACGAACACACGCGAAAGCGAATCGAAGTCCTCGATGCACTTTCCGGATCCGAGCACGACGCAGTCGAGCGGAGTGTCGGCGATCACGATCGGCATTCCGGTTTCCTGGCGAAGGCGCTCATCGAGGCCGCGCAGCAGCGCGCCGCCACCGGCGAGCACGATGCCGCGATCCATGATGTCGGACGCCAACTCCGGCGGTGTGCGGTCGAGCGTCTGCTTCACGGCGTCCACGATTGCGGACACCGGTTCATCGATTGCGCGTCGGATCTCCTCGGCGGTGACGACGATGGTCCGTGGCAGGCCGCTGACCAGGTCACGGCCGCGGATTTCCGCGCTCGTCTCATCGGGCAGCGGGTAGGCGGAGCCGATTGCGACCTTGATTTCCTCAGCCGTGCGCTCGCCGAGCAGCAACGAGTACTCGCGCTTCACGTATTGGATGATGGCATCGTCGAGTTCGTCGCCGCCGACGCGGATCGAGAGTTTGCATACAAGCCCGCCGAGCGAAACGACGGCGACCTCCGAAGTGCCACCACCGATGTCGACGATCATCGAACCCTGCGGTTCGCCTACCGGAAGTCCTGCACCGATTGCTGCCGCCATCGGTTCCTCGATGATGTACACCTTGCGCGCACCGGCCGCGTATCCGGCATCCTTGATCGCACGACGTTCGACACCGGTGACGCCGGACGGAACACACACGACGAGTCGGGGCTTGGCGAGGTGACGAGACTTGTGCACCTTGCGGATGAAGTGCCGGAGCATGATCTCGGTGACTTCGAAATCGGCGATCACGCCGTCTTTCATCGGGCGGATCGCAACGATATTGCCGGGCGTCCGACCGAGCATCCGCTTGGCCTCCATGCCGACCGCGAGAACGCGTCCATTGTCCTTGTCGATGGCGACGACCGACGGCTCGTTGAGCACGATGCCGCGGCCACGGACATAGACAAGGGTGTTGGCCGTTCCGAGGTCGATCGCCATATCGCGACCGAGGAACGAGGTATTGAGATTCGACACGGCAGTCCTTCGCGGGAAACGTACGAGCCGAATCCTACCCGTGCCTCACCGTGGCCCTGTTCGGGAATCCGGCCTTACAAACCGGGGAACCAGATCGCGATTTCCCTCGCTGCCGAGGACGTGGAATCGGATCCGTGCGTGACATTCGCGCGCGTGTTCGTGGCGAAATCCCCGCGGATGGTGCCGGGTGGGGCGTCGGCGGGATTGGTGGGTCCCATCATCCCCCGCCATTCCGAGATCGCGTCGTCGCCTTCGATCACTGCGGCCACCAGCGGACCGCTCATCATGAACTCCACCAAGGGCTCGTAGAAGTCCTTACCGACGTGCTCCGCGTAGTGCTTGGCCGCGAGTTCCTTCGTCATCACCCGCATCTCGAGTGCCACGACGCGGAATCCCTTGCGCTCAATACGACCGAGCACCTCACCCACGAGTCCCCGCTGGACGCCATCGGGCTTGATCATGACGAGTGTGCGTTCGATTCCCACTGCAACGACCTTTCGTGTGCGGCCAGCCTACTGCGCGGGTCACCCAGAGTCAGGGGACGTCCGTCCCGTCTGTCGCATCTTCCGCGTGAAGTCGCTCACGGTCGATCCGTGTTCCGATGCGCACGCAGAACCACCACAACGCGACGTATGGCACAGCAACGAATGCGAACGCCGGCACGATGACGATCAGTGCGAGTAGCACCACCTGTACCGCCCACGCCACTGCCATGCCTCCCGGTCTGCGCACGATGGCTGCGGTGAGGACGCAGATGACCGCAACCAGCGTGAGCGGTCGCGCAGCGGCTGTTGCGACGGGAATCGCGAGTCCGACGGTAACGGCTTCAAATGCCAGCACCATCGCTGCGAGTCGATAACGCATCACACACTTGTCTTTCCGTACAACGCGCGACCTTCGGCTGCGGTCACGACCGATCCGGTGATGACGATGCCGAGCCCGCCTTCTCCGAGGTAGGTATCGACAAGCGACGTTGCGAGTTCAGCGGCGGCGGGTAGCGATGCCGCCACATGCACGCGGCCGTCTCCGAACACCTCGACCGCGATTCGTCGAAGTGCATCGACCTCCAGCGCGCGCGGCGAGGTGTTGCGCGTGATCACGACTTCGTCGAGCACCGGTTCCAGCGCTTCGAGCACGCCATGTGCATCCTTCTCCGCGAGCACCGCGATGACACCGACAAGTCGACGGAAGTCGAACGAGTCGGCCAACGTCGTGGCCAACGCCTGCGCACCGTGCGGGTTGTGCGCGGCGTCCACGATCACGGTCGGACTTCGGCGAACGACTTCGCACCGGCCGGGCGACGTGACATTGAGGAAGCCGGAACGCACCACATCTGGGTCGAGCTGACGTGTTGCACCGAAGAAGGCCTCGACGGCGGTCAACGCCACCGCCGCATTCGATGCCTGATGCTCGCCATGGAGCGGCAACATGATGTCGGTGTAGTCACCGCCGATGCCGTGCAGCGTCAACAATTGGCCGCCGACTGCGATCTGGCGGTCGACCACACCGAACTCGACACCTTCACGCAACATCGGAATTCCGAGCTCCGCACAGCGGTTCGCAATCACCTCGGCGCACTCCAGTGATTGCCGCGACAACACCGGCACTGCCCCAGGCTTGAGAATGCCCGCTTTCGCCTGCGCGATTCCCGCAAGTTCATTGCCGAGGTACTCCTGATGATCCATGCCGATCGGCGTGATCACGGTGACGACCGGCTCGACGATATTCGAGGCATCGAGTTCGCCGCCGAGTCCGACCTCGATCACAGCAACACCCACCGGGGCGTCGGCGAAGATCGCGAACCCGAGCAGCGTCAGGACCTCGAAGTAGGACAGTCGCCCGATGCGGTCGTCGACAAGGCCGAGATACGGTTCGATCTCTTCGTACGCCTCGATGAACCGTTGCACATCGACTGGCTCGCCATTGAGACGGATCCGTTCGCGTTCATCATGCAAATGCGGCGACGTCATGAGTCCGGTCGTCAGGCCGAACTCCCGCAGCAGCGTCTCGATCATGCGCGACGTGGTGGTCTTGCCATTGGTGCCGGCGATATGGATGACCGGGTACGCGAGCTGCGGATCGCCGAGGATCTCGGCGGCGGCGCGAATGCGATCCAAGGTCGGATCGATCTTGTTCTCCGGGTTACGTGCAGCCAATTCGAGGCGGATTTCCTGCAGGCGCTCGTCGGGGGTCACGGCGGGAGCCTATGCCTGAACACTCCTTAGACTTACGCCCCATGACCGCCGATTACCCACGCATGCCGGAGAAGCCCACCCTCGACGGCGTCGAGACCCGCTGGGCCAAGCGCTGGCTCGATAGCGGCACGTACGCATTCGCAGGGAATCGGGATCGCGGCGGTGTGTACTCGATCGATACGCCGCCACCGACAGCGTCCGGCTCACTACACGTCGGCCACGTCTTCTCGTACACGCACACGGATTGCATCGCCCGGTACAAGCGCATGCAGGGATTCGACGTCTTCTACCCGATGGGCTGGGACGACAACGGACTTCCGACCGAGCGGCGCGTGCAGAACTTCTACGGGGTTCGTTGCGATCCGTCACTTCCCTACGACCCCGACTTCCAACCACCGGCGGAACCGGGCAAGGAGCAGATTCCCGTCTCGCGCCGCAACTTCGTCGAATTGTGCGAACGGCTGACGGTCGAGGACGAGAAGGCGTTCGAGGCACTGTGGCAGTACCTCGGCGTCTCCGTCGACTGGAAGATGACGTACCAGACGATCGACGCGCATTCGCGGGCGGCTTCACAGCGCGCGTTTCTTCGCAATCTCGCTCGCGGCGAGGCCTACCAGTCCGAGGCGCCGACGTTGTGGGACGTCACGTTCCGTACGGCGGTTGCGCAGGCCGAGTTGGAGGACCGTGAGCGTCCCGGCGCGTACCACCGCGTCGGTTTCTCACGCACAGACAACGGCGAGAAGGTCTATATCGAAACCACGCGTCCGGAACTGCTGCCGGCCTGTGTCGCGCTCGTCGCGAATCCGGATGACGACCGCTACAAGCCGCTGTTCGGCAAGACGGTCCGCACGCCACTGTTCGACGTTGAGGTCCCGGTTGTCGCGCATCATCTTGCGGACATCGAAAAGGGTTCCGGCATTGCGATGATCTGTACCTTCGGCGACATCACGGACGTCACCTGGTGGCGCGAATTGCAGTTGCCGACGCGTCCGATCATCGGCTGGGACGGCCGGATCATCGCCGATACCCCTGAGTGGATCACTGCCGAAACGGGCAAGCATGCGTATGCAGCAATCGCCGGAAGCACTGCCCACACCGCGAAGGAGAAGCTCGCGGAACTCCTGAAGGAGAGCGGCGACCTCGTCGGGGAGATCCGACCGATCACGCATCCGGTGAAATTCTTCGAGAAGGGCGACAAGCCGCTTGAAATCGTCACCACCCGCCAGTGGTACATCCGCAACGGTGGGCGCGACCTCGACTTGCGTCGGGAACTCGTGGATCGTGGATCCGAGCTCGTCTGGCATCCCGACTACATGCGCTCGCGCTACGTGAACTGGGTTGAGGGACTCACTGGTGATTGGCTGATTTCCCGTCAGCGCTTCTTCGGTGTGCCGCTGCCGGTCTGGTATCCGCTGGATGCTGATGGCAATCCGGTGTACGACCAGCCGCTCGTCCCCGACGAGTCGAGACTGCCGATCGATCCGACGTCGGATGCACCGACGGGCTACACCGAGGCGCAGCGGGGCAAGCCCAACGGCTTCATCGGGGACCCTGACGTGATGGACACCTGGGCGACGTCGTCGCTGACACCGGAGATCGTCGGTGGGTGGGAACACGACGCCGATCTGTGGCAGCGCGTCTACCCGTTCGACCTCCGACCACAGGGCCACGACATCATTCGCACCTGGCTGTTCTCGACCGTCGTGCGCGCACATCTCGAACTGCGGTCACTGCCCTGGAAGCATGCCGCGATCTCCGGCTGGATCCTCGACCCGGACCGCAAGAAGATGTCGAAGTCCAAAGGCAATGTCGTCACCCCGATGTCCCTGCTCGAGGAGCACGGCTCGGACGCCGTCCGCTACTGGGCGGCATCCGGCCGACCGGGAACGGATACCGCATTCGACGTCGGACAGATGAAGATCGGGCGTCGGCTCGCGATCAAGATCCTCAATGCGTCGAAGTTCGCACTCTCGATGGGTGCGATCACCGACGGCGCGGCGGCGACACATCCGCTCGATCGCGCGCTGCTCGCGCAACTCGCGATTGTCGTCGAGCATGCAACCAAGGCGTTCGAGGACTACAACTACACGAGAGCGATGGAGGTCACCGAGCAGTTCTTCTGGAGATTCTGCGATGACTACGTGGAACTCGTGAAGGACCGCGCGTACGGAGCCCGTGGCGATGACGCAAGTGCGTCTGCCCGCCTTGCACTCGGTGTCACGACCGACACACTGCTTCGACTGTTCGCCCCGTTCCTGCCGTTCGTCACCGAGGAAGTGTGGTCGTGGTGGCGAGACGGCTCGGTGCACCACCAGTCGTGGCCGAAGGCCGCTGAGATCGCGGCACTCGCAGCCGACGGCGATGCAGCAACGCTGGATGCCGTCGCAGACGTGCTCTCCTTGGTGCGCAAAGCCAAGTCGGATGCGAAGAAGTCGATGCGGGCCCGTGTGGCGCTCGCCGATGTCGTGGCGCCGGCAGAGATCGTCGGTCGCGTGAGGACCGTCGAGGACGACCTGATCGCAGCCGGTGGCATCGATGTCATCACCTACACCGATGGTGCGCAGATCGACGTGCGCGCCGAACTCGCTCCTGAGATCGCGGAATAGGACGAACGAAAACGGGACGTGGCATCGCCCGCGTACGTGTGGCTAGGCGCTCTTCTGCTTGGCGTCGCGCTTGCCGAACTTCGGCGCCGCACCTTCGGTGACAACCGCCTTCGTGACGGTGACGCGTCCGATGTCCTCGCGGCTGGGAACGTCGTACATGGCCGGCAGCAGTGCCTCTTCCATGATCGCGCGCAGGCCGCGTGCACCCGTGCCGCGCTCGGTGGCGAGATCAGCGATCGCCTCGATCGCGCCCTTCTCGAATTCGAGTTCGACACCGTCGATGGCGAAGAGGCGCTGGTATTGCTTAACGAGTGCATTCCGCGGTTCGGTGAGGACCGACACGAGCGCCTTGCGGTCGAGCCCGGTGACCGAAGCGAACACGGGGAGACGACCGATGAACTCCGGAATGAGACCGAACTTCATGAGATCCTCAGGCATCACCTTGCTGAAGATGTCGCCGGGATTGGTGTCCTCGGAGCCGAGCGACGCCGTGAAGCCAACGGATTTCTTGCCGATGCGTGCCTCGATCACGTGATCGAGACCGGCGAATGCGCCGCCGACGATGAAGAGGATGTTCGTGGTGTCGATCTGGAGGAACTCCTGATGCGGGTGCTTCCGTCCGCCTTGTGGCGGCACTGACGCCTGGGTGCCCTCGAGGATCTTGAGCAGCGCCTGCTGCACACCTTCGCCCGACACGTCGCGCGTGATCGACGGGTTCTCGCTCTTGCGGGCGATCTTGTCGATCTCATCAATGTAGATGATGCCGGTCTCGGCCTTCTTCACGTCGTAGTCGGCCGCCTGGATCAGCTTCAACAGGATGTTCTCGACATCCTCGCCGACGTAGCCGGCTTCGGTGAGCGCCGTTGCGTCGGCGATGGCGAAGGGGACGTTGAGCTGGCGCGCCAATGTCTGCGCGAGCAGGGTCTTGCCCGACCCGGTGGGCCCCAACAGCAGGATGTTCGACTTCGCAAGTTCGACGCCGTCCTTGACCGCTCCCGCTTGCACCCGCTTGTAGTGATTGTGCACAGCGACGCTCAGCGCCTTCTTCGCAGCATCCTGGCCGATCACGTACTGATCGAGGAACTCGAAGATCTCCCTCGGCTTCGGAAGCGCCTCAAGTTCGGAGTGGGTGGTCTGCTGGGTCTCATCCTCGATGATCTCGCGGCAGAGTTCGATGCATTCGTCGCAGATGTACACGCCGGGGCCGGCAATGAGCTTCTTGACCTGCTTCTGGGACTTGCCGCAGAAGTTGCACTTCAGCAAGTCGCTGGTCTCTCCGATGCGTGACATGGGACAAACATACGGAATCGCCCCACCCCTCTTGTGTAAGGGCGGGGCGATTATGCCGTGGGCTGAATCAGCCGTTCTTGCGGGACGAAATGACAGCGTCGACGATGCCGTAGTCCTTCGCCATCTCCGCAGTCAGGATCTTGTCGCGTTCGATGTCCTGCGAAATCTGCTCAGGCGTCCGGCCGGTATGACGCGAGAAGATGCCTTCCATCTCCGCGCGCATGCGCAGGATCTCGTTGGCCTGGATCTCGATGTCGGAACCTTGACCGCCACCTTCGGTGTACGGCTGGTGGATGAGGATGCGTGCATGCGGGAGTGCGTAACGCTTTCCCGCAGTGCCGGCCGCGAGGAGCACCGCGGCTGCCGACGCGGCCTGGCCCAGACAGACGGTTTGGACGTCCGGCTTCACGAACTGCATCGTGTCGTAGATCGCCGTCATCGCAGTGTACGAGCCGCCGGGTGAGTTGATGTAGATCGAGATGTCGCGATCCGGATCCATCGACTCGAGACACAGCAACTGCGCCATGACGTCGTCGGCGGATGCGTCGTCGATCTGCACACCGAGGAAGATGATGCGCTCTTCGAACAACTTCGTGTACGGATTGTGCACACGCTCGCCGTTGGAGGTGCGCTCGCGGAATTCGGGAACGATATAGCGGGCCATCGGGCCGGCGGTGCGGACTGCTGCGTCAACGTAACGGTTCATGTGCATCTCACTTGTCCGCGCGGATGACCGCGTCGATGAGTCCGTAGGCCTTGGCGTCGTCGGCAGTGAACCAGCGATCACGATCGGAGTCGCGCTCGATGGTCTCCACCGTCTGACCGGTGTGCTGCGCGATGAGTTCGGCAAGACGCTTCTTCAACGCGAGCATCTGCTCGGCCTGGATCTTGATGTCCGACGCAGTACCGCCGATGCCACCCAGCGGCTGGTGCATCATGATGCGGGTGTTCGGGGTGGCAGCGCGCTTGCCGGCTGCTCCTGCACAGAGCAGGAACTGACCCATGGAAGCGGCAAGACCCATGGCGACGGTCGCGACATCGTTCGGAACGAGCATCATCGCGTCGTAGATGGCCATGCCGGCGGACACCGAGCCGCCGGGCGAATTGATGTAGAGGGTGATGTCCTTGTCCGGGTCTTCGGCGGACAGCACCTGCAGCTGCTTGACGATGCGGTTGGAGTTGTCATCCCGCACCTCGCCCTCGAGCCAGATGATGCGCTCGCGAAGCAGGCGCTCATCGACCCAGTCGGCGAACGAGGAGCCACCCTGCGGAGCGCGCAGGCTTGGATCGAACATCGGACGTCCTCTCGGTATGTCTGTACAGCAACCCTAACGACAGCGACCCACCGTTCCATTCCGGTGGGTCGCTGTTCTGCTGTGGGCTGAACCGTCAGGACAGGGCAGCCATGTCCTCGTCGAGCGCGTTGAGATCGACGACGTTGCCCTTGCTGTCGACAACGTGGGCGGCCTTGAGGACCACTTCGAGGGCCTTCGCCCGTCGGATGTCCGCAATGGCCATGTTCACGTTGCCGTTCTTCACGAGCAGATCAGCGAGCTGCTGCGGCGCCATGCCGTAGCGGGGGGCCTGCTGGATGAGCCACGCGGAGAGTTCCTGCTCGGTCACGGATACCTGCTCGGTTTCGGCGATCTTGTCGAAGATGAACTGCGCCTTCATACCCTTGGCCTGGTTCGCCTTGAACTCGGCGATGTGGTCCGCGTCGCCGTGGCCGTCGCGGAAATGTTCGTCGTATTCGGAAGCAAGCGCGGCTTCCGGCAACGGGAAGTCGACGGCGTCGAGCAGCGCAGCCTGCACCTTGTCCCGCGCCTGGTATCCCTGCTCGAGTCGCTTGAGGCGCGCAAGCCGGTCCTCGACGTCCTTCTTCAGGTCGTCGACGCTGTCGAACTCGCTCGCCATCTGCGC
>CAXBQV010000062.1:0-10261 GCA_963978265.1 uncultured bacterium
GGGCTCATCGCAATCGCCGAGATCTGGAACGGATTCGTCCTCAACACCTTCGGTACGTGCTCACCCACCTCGAGGTTTCACTCGAAGCTGCGGCAGACGCGCGTGCGGACGCCGAACGTCAGCGCACTGCGCGTGACGGCGAGCTTCTTGCCTTGCGCACACGTGGCCGCGAACTTGCCGCTGAACTCGAGACCCTTGTGGATTCGGTGCACCGTGACGAGATGGCGCGCACCGAACAGCGGCTTCGTATCGAGCAGATCGAGTCGCGTGCACTTGAGGAACTCGGCCTCGATGTGGAGACCCTCATCGCCGAATTCGGGCCGGACCAACTCGTTCCGCCGAGCCCGCCGGCCCCCGGCGACGAAGTGGACCCGAATGCGCCCGAGCCGCAGCCGTATCCGTACGTGCGCGAGCAGCAGGAGAAGCGACTGAAGGCGGCCGAGAAGGCCATGAACCTGCTCGGCAAGGTGAACCCGCTCGCGCTCGAGGAGTACGCAGCGCTAGAGGAACGCCATCGCTTCCTCAATGAGCAGCTCGACGACCTCAAGCGCTCGCGCGCCGACCTGCTGTCGATCATTCGCGACGTGGACGATCGCGTGCAGCAGGTGTTCGCGGAAGCATTCGCGGATACCGCCAGAGAATTCGAAGGCATCTTCTCGCGCTTGTTCCCCGGCGGCGAGGGCAAGCTGATCCTCACGGATCCGGAGAATCTGCTCACCACCGGCATCGAGGTCGAGGCGCGCCCGCCGGGCAAGAAGGTCAAGCGACTGTCGCTGCTGTCCGGCGGTGAGCGTTCGCTCACGGCCGTGGCCTTCCTCGTCGCACTGTTCAAGGCACGTCCGAGCCCGTTCTACGTCATGGACGAGGTCGAGGCGGCGCTCGATGACGTCAACCTCGGCCGACTCATCGATCTCATCAGTGAACTCAAGTCGAGTTCGCAGTTGATCGTCATCACACACCAGAAGCGCACGATGGAGATTGCGGATGCGCTGTACGGCGTGACCATGCGCGGCGATGGCGTCACCCAGGTCATCAGCCAGCGTCTGCAGAAGGTGTCCGAGGAAGCCAACGCATGAACATCCGCGAACGCGCGATGGTTCTGACGGGAATGGCGTTTCCGCTGGGTGCGATCCTCGGCGTGGTGTTCGGCAGACTCACAACGCCCACGAGTACCGGTGGTGGTTTCGGCGACATCATCTACGTGCTCCTCTGGTTCGTCATCGGTGCCCCACTGTTCGCAACTGCGGTGTACTTCTGGAGTATCCGCAATCTCGAGTGGGACACCGATTCCAGATTGCGCGCACGTTTCAACGTGCTAGTAGGAATCGGGTTGGGCACGGTCGCGCACATCGTGATGCTGGTGATGATCGGCAGGACGGGGAACACCGCACTGCTGCTCGTCATGCTCCCGATTGGTGCACTTATCGTCACGCTCTTCGCGCGACGAGGACTCAAGGCGTAGCGATGGCAGGGTTCTGGAAGCGGGTCTTCAGTGAGGACACCCCGATTCCCGAGATGACGAAGTTCGAGGAACCTGTCGTCATCAAGGAGAAGGCGGAACCCGTTGAGGGCCGCATGGAACGGAAGCGAACAAGGGTTCGCGCGGGATTCGGGCGATCAGTCCTCGGATTCCTCAGCGGATCTGCATTGTCCGAAAGCGACTGGGAGGACGCCGAAGCAACGTTGCTGCAAGCCGACCTCGGCGTCGCGCTGACGCACAAGATGCTCGACGAACTACGCAAGGAAATGCGCACGGCCAACGATGTGGAACGTGCGTTGCGAGGGGTGTTGCTCGCCAATCTCGAGGTGTCTGCGCCCCGAGGCTTGACGCTGACAGGGAAGCCGGCCGTCATCATGGTGGTCGGCGTGAACGGCACCGGCAAGACGACTACGACCGGCAAACTCGCGCGGCTCCTCGGTGCACTCGACAAGCGGGTGGTACTCGCTGCCGCGGACACCTTCCGCGCCGCCGCCGCGGACCAACTCCAGACCTGGGGTGATCGCAACGGTGCCCTCGTCGTGCGCGGCCCCGAGAACGGTGACCCCGCGTCAGTGGCACACGATGCAGTGGGGCGTGCCATCGAGGAGGAAGGCGACGTCGTCGTCATCGACACGGCAGGTCGACTCCACACGAAGGCCGGACTCATGGATGAACTCGGCAAGATCAAGCGTGTTGTGGAGAAGCGACGTCCGATCGAGGAGGTCCTGCTCGTTCTCGACGCGACCACCGGTCAGAATGGCCTTGCCCAGGCGAAAGTGTTTGCGGACGCGGTGCAGGTCACTGGCGTCGTGCTGAGCAAACTCGATGGAACTGCCAAGGGCGGCATCGTGTTCGCGATCCAGCAGGAACTCGGAGTGCCGGTGAAGTTCGTGGGACTCGGCGAAGGAGCGGACGATCTGGCGCCGTTCGATCCCGAGGTGTTCGTCGACGCCCTGCTCGGTTAGGGCTCCAACCGGTAGCCCACACCGCGCACGGTGAGGAGATGTCGCGGTGACGTCGGATCGAGTTCGAGTTTGGCCCGAAGACGCTTGATGTGCACATCCAAAGTCTTCGAATCCCCGACATAATCGGCGCCCCACACACGGTCCAGCAGCTGACCTCGCGTCAGTACTCTGCCCGAGTTCCGCAGAAGGAACTCCAGCAGCACGAACTCCTTGAGCGGCAGTCTCACCGGCTCGCCGTGTGCGGTCACCGCATGCTTCTCCACATCCATGCGGATCGGCCCACAGACAAGCATCGTCTCCTCGTCACCAATGACCGCATCGTGGTGGCGGCGGAGCACTGCGCGGATGCGCGCCAATAATTCGCGGGCGGAAAACGGTTTCGTGACATAGTCATCCGCTCCGAGTTCCAGCCCAACAACCTTGTCGAGTTCCGAGTCTTTCGCGGTCACCATGATGATCGGCACATTCGAGTAGGCGCGTATGTGCTTGCAGACGTCAGTCCCTTGCATACCGGGGAGCATCAGGTCCAGCAGAATCAGGTCGGCTCCGCGATTGTTGAACGCGTCGATGGCGGCCTTGCCGTCATCGACGACCTCGACTTCGAAGCCCTCTTTGCGCAGCATGAACGACAGCGCATCGCTGAAGGAGGTTTCATCCTCGACAACCAGGATGTGTGTCATGTCGCTCCATCGGTTTTCTCAGAGCATATGAAGTTGATCGGGTGGCGAGCACCTGAATTCCGAGTGCGAATGCGCTCTTCATCGGGACATCCCGTGGCGTTTGCTTGGCATTCACCTGCTGTTCACTTTCCGCCCGAACACTGCGTTGCACAGGGAGGAAGTATGCGGCAGCACTACCACGAGCAACTTGAGGGCATCTCGTCTGATCTCATCGAGATGACGAGGCTTGTCGAATCCGCGATGGCGAAGGCAACTCGCGCCTTGTTGAATGCGGATCTCGAGTTGGCGAAGCAGGTCATCGCTGACGACGACATCATCGATGCTTTCTGTTCCAAGATCGATGAACAGTGCGTCGACATCGTGGCGCTGCAGGCGCCTGTTGCCAGCGAACTCCGTTTCCTCATCGCGGCGCTCCGTATGTCGGGACAGCTGGAGCGTATGGGCGACCTTGCTGATCACATCGCTAACCAGGTGGTCCTGCGGCATCCGAACATGTCCATTCCCGCCGAACTCCGCGCGACGTTCTCGATGATGGGTGCGATCGCAAATTCGATCGTGCAGAAGACGGCCGGTGTCATCGCGTCTCGGGACCTCTCGATGGCTGCCGACCTCGCTGCGGCCGACGAGGAAATGGACCGTCTGCACCGCGAACTCTTCACCGTCTGCCTCTCGCCGTCCTGGAAGCACGGAGTGGAGGCGGCTATCGACGTCACGCTGCTCAGCCGCTACTACGAGCGATTCGCGGACCACGGCGTCACGATCGCGAGGCGAGTCGCCTACGTTGTCACCGGCGACCTGCCCACGAAGACCGAACTCGCGGAGAGCGCCGAGTAATGAGCACGGTCGTTCCCCGGACGATCACGACACATCCGCGCGTGTCCGATCGGCTGTACAGGGGAGTCCTCACTGCCGGCGCGCTGGCGGTCGTGCTCATTCTGGGGCTGATCACCTATTTCCTGTACGTGCGTTCCAAGGATGTCTTCACCACATTCGGTTGGGGATTCATCACGAACGTGCAGTGGATTCCCGACGACGGGAACACGATGGCATCCGGCAGCTACGGCATTGCCGCGATGCTCACCGGAACGCTCCTCACGTCCTTCCTCGCGCTGCTGTTCGGCGTTCCGGTGGCGGTGGGACTTGCGCTGTTCCTCACCCAGTACGCGCCCACATGGCTTCGTGCGCCGCTCACACTGCTCGTCGATCTCATGGCATCCATCCCGTCGGTGGTGTACGGACTCTGGGGCTTCTTCGTTCTGATGCCGCATGCGGTCTACTGGGCCAAACTGTTGCACAAGTGGTTCGGCTGGATTCCTGTGTTCGACGTGCCGGTACCGATCTTCGATCGTTCACCGTTCATTGCCGGACTCGTGCTCGCCGTGATGATCATTCCGATCGTCACGGCTGTTGCGCGTGAGGTCTTTGCGCAGGCACCTCGCGATCGCATCGAGGCGGCGTACGCGCTCGGTGCCACCAAGTGGGCGGCGATTCGGGCTGTGGTGATTCCGCATGGACGCGCAGGAGTTGTCGGGGGAGCGATGCTCGGTCTGGGCCGGGCGATTGGTGAAACGGTTGCCGTCTACATGGTGCTCAACCTGGCGTTCGACATCAACTGGCGGATCTTGCAGTCCGCCGGCGGTTCCGTCGCCTCGCTCATCGTGAACAAATTCGGTGAGGCGACCACCTTCGAGATCCAGGGTTTGATGGCAGCCGGACTCGTCCTATTCGCGCTGACCCTGGTGGTCAATCTCGCGGCGAACGCGATTGTGCGCGCAACGTCGAGGAGAGGCTGAGATGGCAACGGTGGTTCCGACTCGCCCCTGGCGCACAACGCCCAAGGCGTTCGCTCTGGAATTGGGTGGAGTGACTGCCGCTGCCGTGACTGCGTGGATGGTCGTGCGCATTTCAGGCTTCGAAGGCAAGCTGGCATTGACCGCACTGTTCTTCCTCTTCGCAATGACGTTCTCCGCCGCATTCGAGTGGCGGCAACGCGGATGGCAAGCGGCGAAGAACGCTGCCGCACGCGCCACCATGATCGCAGCTGCGGTACTCGTCATGATGCCGCTGCTCTCGATCCTGTGGACTGTGGTGGACAACGGTCGTCAAGCGCTCCGCGGGAACTTCTTCTCGCAGGACATGATGATCGCCTCCGGTGACGGCCCCTTCGAGGAGGGTGGAGCGAAGCACGCGATCATCGGCACAGTGCAACTCGTCGTGATGGCGAGCCTCATCAGCGTGCCGCTCGGAATTCTGTCCGCGCTGTACCTCACCGAAATCCGCGGTCGGCTCAGCCACCTCGTGCGCTTCCTTGTCCAGGCGATGTCGGGCGTTCCATCCGTCGTGGCGGGTCTGTTCGTCTACTCAGCGTGGATTCTCGGACCCGGAGGGCAGTATTCGGCGATCGCAGGAGCAATGGCGCTTGCGATCCTCATGTTGCCAACGGTGGCACGCACCGCGGAGGAAGTACTGCAACTGGTGCCGGACCACTATCGAGAAGCAGGTCAAGCACTCGGTGGTACCCAGTGGCGCACGGTTACACAGATTGTCCTGCCAACTGCGGCGTCGGGCCTTGTGACTGCCGGCATCCTCGGAGTGGCACGGGTCGCAGGCGAGACTGCGCCGCTCGTCCTGACGATCTTCGGGGCCACGGCCGTCAACCTCAGCATCAACAATGGGCCGATTTCGGCACTCCCGCTGTTCGTCTTCACCCATTTGAAACTGGGCACGGAGAACGCCGTTGCCCGCGCGTGGACCGGCGCTCTCGTCCTCATGGTGCTCGTCCTTGCGTTGTTCGCAACGGCCCGCTGGTTCGCTGGAAGGAAATCGCGATGAATGATCTGGTAGCCCACGGAGTACATGCCTGGTTTGGCAGCCGCATGGTGCTTGAGGATGTCGATCTCGAGTTCCCGCACGGTTCGGTGACGGCGTTGATCGGGCCTTCCGGTTGCGGCAAGTCCACGTTCATCCGCACGCTGAACCGAATGCACGAATTCGTACCCTCAGCTCAGATGGCGGGGCGGGTGGAACTCGGTGGCGACGACATCTATGCGCCGGGTACCGATGTCACGAAGATCAGGCTCAAGATCGGCATGGTGTTCCAGAAGCCGAATCCGTTCCCGTCGATGACGATCCGTGAGAACGTGCTGTCCGGACCGAAGCTCGCACACCTCCCTGTCGCGAACAAGGACGAGCTCGTCGAGACGTCGCTCGTGCAGGCAGGATTGTGGAAAGAAGTGAAGGACCGGCTGAACGAACCCGCCGTCGGTCTCTCGGGCGGTCAGCAGCAGCGGTTGTGCATAGCCCGCTCGCTTGCGGTCAACCCACAAGTCCTGCTCATGGACGAACCGTGCTCGGCGCTCGACCCAGGCTCCACGCTGCGCGTGGAAGAAACGATTTCGGAGCTCAAGCAAACAATTACGGTCGTGATCGTGACGCACAACATGCAGCAGGCCGCCCGAGTGTCGGACTACACCGCGTTCTTCTTGGCTGAGCTTGGTGAACCTGGTCGCATGATCGAGCATGGGGAGACCAAGCAGATCTTCTCCAATCCACGGGACAATCGCACCGAGCGCTATGTCACCGGCCAGTTCGGCTAGACCGTTCACCAAACGTTCACCGAAGCGTCAGGCGCCGTTCCTGCGCTCTCATCCGACTGTTTTGGCTCCGCGTCTACCGTTCCCAACGTCTTAACGGATCTAGGAACGGAGACCGCGGATGCCACTCCGCAAGTTGATCGCCCCGGCCATGGCCGCAGCACTCGCGACGATCGTCGTTGTTGCCCCGGCGGCGCAAGCTGACGACCCGATCACCCTGAACGCTTCGGGTTCGACATTCATCGCGAACTACATCGAAGCCTGTAAGGGCGGCTACAACGCCACATCCGGCAACATCATCAACTATGGCGGAGGTGGTTCCGGAGCGGGCAAGAAGGCGTTCAAGGCCGGCACTGTTGACCTCGCCATGACGGACTCGCTTGTCGGCTCCGCCGATGAGGCATCCTTCGCATGGACCTACGTGCCGGTGATCGCCGGTCCGATCGCCATTGCTGTGAATCTGCCAAGCGTCACCGGACTCAACCTGTCTGCAGACACCTTTGCGAACATCATGGCCGGCAAGATCACGAAGTGGAACGACCCGGCAATCGTTGCGGACAACAAGGGCACCACCACCACGACCACCGTTGCCAAGAAGGACAAGAAGGGCAAGGTCGTGAAGGACAAGAAGGGCAAAGTTGTCTACATCACCAAGTCGAAGACTGTTGGCGCGGTGAAGCTTCCTGCTCTGCCCATCAGCGTGTTCTACCGCTCGGACTCGTCGGGCACCTCGGAAATCACCACCAAGTACCTCGCTGCTGCTTCACCGTCCGTTTGGACCAAGCCGGGCAACGGCACATTCAGTGCGGCATTCCCCGGCAACGTGCCAACAGATGGCACCTTCCAGGCCGCTGCCGGATCGGACGGTGTTGCGAACGGCGTGAAATCGAAGCCCGGTGCGATCACCTATGTCGAGATGTCGTACGCGAAGGAACGCAACCTCGGACTCGTCTCCATCAAGAACGCCGCCGGAAATTTCGTCGCGCCGACGTCGGCCGGAGCCAGCGCATTCCTCAATGAGTTCGAGCCAGGCGCGAAGGGGATCATCACGCCGAACTACCTGACAAAGGAGCCGGGTGCGTATCCGATCTCGGCGTTCACCTACGCGATCGTGCGGACAGACGGGAAGACTCCGGACGGGAAGGCGGACAAGGTTGCCGCGGTGAAGTCCCTCCTCACCTATCTCACGCAGACTTGCGTGCCGCTGAAGGCGGAGGCCAACTACTACGCCGGCCTCCCCGCACCCGCACTTGCGGTGAGCAAGTCGAAGATCGCCGACATCTCCTGATGGAGCACGCGCTGGATGGCCCGTTCCCTGTATGGGGACGGGCCATCCGTCGTCACTCCACCGTAACCGCGTGCCCACACCGTTCACACTGCCGTAACACGTCGGGCGATCTCCCGAAATCTGCGATTGCGAGTCTCCTCCCGTCGGCAGTCCGATTCAGGGAGAGGGGTGGCACGTGTTGGGTGCGATCGAAATCAGTGGAGGCGACACCGCCTGGGTGTTGATGAGCGCGGCGCTCGTCCTGCTCATGACGCCGGGGCTTGCGTTCTTCTACGGCGGAATGGTGAGAGCCAAGAGTGTCATCAACATGATGTTGATGTCGGTGATCGCCATCGGCGTTGTGAGCGTCCTTTGGGTGGTCTACGGCTACTCGCTGACCTTTGGAGATTCCGGTTCGGCGTGGATCGGTTCCTTCGGTTGGTCGAACCTGGGCTCGGTAGTGACGGCGGTCCCGAACAATGGCGGCGAGTATCCGATCCCCACGCTTGCATTCGCAGCGTTCCAGCTCATGTTCGCCATCATCACACCGGCGCTCATCTCGGGTGCCATTGCGGATCGAGCGAAGTTCATTGCCTGGACCGTCTTCGTTGCCGTTTGGGTGACACTCGTGTATTTCCCGGTCGCACACTGGGTCTTCGACTTTGGAACCCTCGCCGGTGACACGATCACCGGAGCTGGGTTCCTGGCCGGGAAAGGGGTGCTCGATTTCGCCGGCGGGACCGCCGTGCACATCAACGCAGGCGCTGCCGGCTTGGCGCTCGCTCTCATCCTCGGCAAGCGCGTCGGTTTCAAGAAGGAAGCGATGCGACCGCACTCGATTCCGTTGGTCATGCTTGGTGCCGGCCTGCTCTGGTTCGGCTGGTTCGGATTCAACGCCGGTTCTGCGCTCGGAGCAAATGGCACAGCCGCGCTCGCCTTCATGAACACCCAAGTGGCCACTGGCGCTGCGGTGGCGGGTTGGCTGCTCGTCGAGAAGTTCCGTGACGGACATATGACCGGCCTCGGCGCCGCATCTGGGGCAGTTGCAGGGCTTGTCGCGATCACCCCGGCTTGCGCGTTTGTGGCTCCCTGGGCGGCGGTGGTGCTCGGCTTCATCGCCGGCATCGTGTGCGCACTTGCTGTGGGATTGAAGTACCGGTTCGGATACGACGATTCGCTGGACGTCGTCGGTGTGCACCTTGTGGGAGGCCTGTGGGGCACCGTTTCCATCGGCTTCTTCGGAACCACCGTGGTGAACCCGCTCGGCAGCGACGGACTGCTCTATGGCGGCGGAACCGAATTGCTGGTGAAGCAGGTGGGTGGTGCCGTGCTCGTCCTGGCCTACTCATTCATCGTGACCACCATCATCGCGCGCATCATCGACAAGACCGTCGGGTTCCGCATCGCTCGTGACGCTGAAATCGAAGGCGTCGATCTCACTGAACATGCGGAATCCGCTTACGAACTCGACACGCGAACAGGCACCGGCAGCTTCGGCTCGCTCCGTGCGACTCTGGAGGCATAACCATGAAACTCATCACCGCAATCGTGAAGCCATTCAAACTTGACGACATCAAGACCGCTATCGAGTCGCTGGGACTGTCCGGCATGACGGTGTCCGAGGCGAGTGGTTACGGCCGACAGCGCGGACACACCGAGGTGTACCGCGGTGCCGAGTACCGCATTGATCTCGTCCCGAAGGTCCGGATCGAACTGCTCGTCGACGACGCCCAAGTCGAGGATGTGATCGACCGCATCGTGGGAGCTGCGAATACGCAGCGCATTGGCGACGGGAAGATCTGGATCACGCCGGTCGAAGACGTGGTCCGTGTGCGCACCGGAGAGCGCGGCACCTCCGCGCTGTGATGTCGACCGCCGCGGCACGACTTGCGGATCGGCACGCACTGACGTCGCTTGCCGGTCCGCCAAGTGCTGTCCGCAGAGTGGCGTTCACCGACGCGACCGACGACTGGGTTGCCGCGCTGGCTGTAGAAGCGGGGATCGAGAGCATCGGTGGAACGCTGCTGGCGGTCGGCGGGTACGGGCGTCGCCAACTCGCGCCATTCAGCGACCTCGACCTCGTGCTGCTGCACCCGAACGACGCATCAAGTGCCGAGGTCGCAGGAGTCGCGGACCGCATCTGGTACCCCATATGGGATTCCGGGATCGCGCTCGACCATGCGGTGCGAACACTGCCCGAAACGCGGAGCGAACAGTGCGTCACGCGGCGAGACAGCGACATCGGGACGGATCTGCCACAGTTTCGTCGGCATCGG
>CAXBQV010000063.1:0-10169 GCA_963978265.1 uncultured bacterium
GTACAGGGGAGTCCTCACTGCCGGCGCGCTGGCGGTCGTGCTCATCCTGGGGCTGATCACCTATTTCCTGTACGTGCGTTCCAAGGATGTCTTCACCACATTCGGCTGGGGATTCATCACGAACGTGCAGTGGATTCCCGACGACGGGAACACGATGGTCCGCCGCTTCGTCGGCTTCCCGCCAGCCGCGCTCAGGCGTGTCGAACGCCAACTGGTTGCTGCGCTCGTCCGAGGGGCGCAGCCCCTCCGCCCGGACGCCGACGAGTCGGATCCGCGCGCGCTGCAGATGCAGCGCGTCGTACAAGGCGCTCATCGTCGCGTAGACGTCGTGCGAGGTATCGGTGGCATCGGCCAGCGTCTTCGAGCGCGTGATCGTCGAGAAGTCGGCGAAGCGCACCTTGAGCGTGAGCGTGCGTGCGATCACATTGTGCGCACGAAGTCGGCGCGCCACTTGTTCGCTCAGCGCGAGGAGCTCCCGCTTGATCTCCTCCGGATCGTCGAGGTCGCGGGAGAAGGTCTGTTCGTTGCCGATGCTCCGCTCGGGCTCGTCTGCCTCCACTTCCCGATCATCGCGGCCCCACGCAAGTTCTGCGAAGTGCTGCCCGTTTGCGACACCGAGCGCCCGCTCGAGCGTGGAGACCGGGGTATGCGCAAGGTCACCCACTGTGCGCAGTCCCAGTCGATGCAACTGCTCCTCGGTCTTCGGTCCGACACCCCACAGCGCACCGACCGGCATCGGATGGAGGAATTCGACGACGCGGTCCGTCGGCACGATGAGCATGCCGTTCGGTTTCGCATTCGTCGACGCGACTTTCGCGACGAACTTGTTCGCGGCGACACCGACCGAGCAGGTGATCGACTGCTCCTCCTCCACTCGGGCGCGGATCATCGCCGCGATCTCGCTCGGTCGGCCGAGTCGGCGCACGGCACCGCTCACATCGAGGAACGCCTCGTCGAGTGACAGTGGCTCCACATACGGGGTGATGTCACGGAAGATCCCCATGACACCTTCGGACACCTCGGCGTAGCGGTCGTGGTGCGGCGCGATCACGACCGCCTGGGGGCACATGCGCTGTGCGCGCGACATCGGCATGGCTGCATGCACACCGAAGGCACGGGCCTCGTACGTCGCCGAGAGCACGACGCCGCGTCCTGCGGAGCCGCCGATGATGACCGGCTTGCCCTTGAGTTCCGGCCGATCGATGAGTTCGACCGATGCGTAGAACGCGTCCATGTCGACGTGCAGGATCGTGCACCCGGTGTCGTCGTCACCGAGATCGACCTTCTGTCCACGCGGACTGCGACTCATAGTGGATTCCTACCACCCGCTGGAACCGGGACTCGTGTGCCACAACTTGCCGGGTGCACCTGCCGAAACGTCGTCGCCCGCCGGCTTGAGATCGGCCCACGGCGATTGACGGAACCCGCTCGGATGCACCAGCACTCGGGCGCCGCGCTGCGTCATGCCGCCCGTGCGCACAATGACCGGCCGTGACGAATGCGACGCCGCCGCACCCGCCACCATGTCGTCGTCATCCTCGAAGAACGGCACCGCATCCAGCAGCGCGGAAACCTCCTCGTTTCCTCCCGATAACCATGCACGACGCACTTCCGCGAGATCCCAACAACCGGTTGCACGCACCGACACCCCCCGCGGACCCGTACGTCGCACAACACCGCGCACGAGCAGCAACCACGAATGGAACAGTGTTGATGCGTACGGTCCTTGGGCATCCTCGAAGAAGGTGGCGTCGATCGGACCAGTGGCGTCGTCGAGCGTGAGGAACACGACGCGACGTCCGCTGCGCACCGGCGGTGTCTGTGTTGCTACTTTCACACCGGCAATGAGGATCTCCTGCTGCGATCGCGTCTTCAACAGATCCCGCGATCGCGTAACCCCGATCGCGTCGAGCACCGGTGTGTAGAAGTCGACGATATGGCGTGACACATCGAGCCCGAGCACATCGAGTTCGGCGCGCACCCGTTCGGATGCATCCATGTCCGGCAGTCCGGTGCGCAGCGGCACATCTGCCGGACCGCAGTCGAGCGTGAGTTGATCGACGGCCACCCGGCGGCTCTGCCACCGATCGAGATCCGCAACGTGCAGCAGCAGGTCGCGGCGGTTCACGCCGTCACGACGCGGCCGTGGCGAAACACCGTGAACGGCGTCGAACGCGCCGGCCAGCACGAGGTTCTCCACGACTGGTCGCGGTGTCCGTGTGCGCTGCCAGAAGTCGGAGAGACTGCGGTACGGCTGTCCCTGCACGATCGTGTCGAGCGCTTCCGCGTCGATCCCCTTAACCTGCGACAACGCGATCCGGATACCGAGCACACCGTTGTCGCCCGGTTCAACGACGAACTCGGCGCGACTGCGATTGATGTCGAGACCAAGGATCGGCACGTCGAAGTTGCGGGCGTCGTCGAGGATCAATCGCTTCGGATACATGCCGGGGTCGTGCGTGAGCACACCGGCGTAGAACGCCGCCGGATGGTGCGTCTTCAACCATGCGGATTGGTACGTGGGCACCGCAAATGCAGCCGCGTGCGCCTTGCAGAATCCGAAGGATGCGAATGCCCGCAGCACCTCCCACACCGCTTCCACGGTTTCGAGTTCGTAGTCACGACGCAGTGCAGCGGGATAGAACCACGCGCGCACCTTCGGCTGCTTCTCCGGTGATCCCAATGCCCGACGCACTTCGTCTGCCTCCGCGAGCGAGATGCCGGTGCACACCGAGATCATCCGGATCACCTGCTCGTGGAACACGACGACACCGAACGTCTCCTGCAATGCAGGCTTGAGGCTCGGGTGGGGATAGACAGGTGCAGACCATCCCTGGCGCGCGCGGAGGAACGGGGTCACCATGTCGCTCTTCACCGGACCGGGCCGGAACAGTGAGATGTCGACGATCAGGTCGTGGAAGGTCTCGGGTGCGAACTTCCCCACCAACTCGCGTTGCCCCGGTGATTCGATCTGGAAGCAGCCGAGTGTCCGGGTGGACTGGATGAGTTCGAAGGTCTGCGGATCGTCGAACGGGACGGCGTCGAGTTCCACCTGCTCACCGCTCACGCGTTCGATCTCCGACAGTGCATGTGCCATCGCCGACTGCATCCGGATACCGAGCACGTCGAGTTTCAGCAGTCCGAGGGTTTCGACGTCGTCCTTGTCGAACTGGCTCATCGGATAGTCCGCAGCACTCGCCTGGATCGGCGTGCGGTCGCGCAGGGTGGCGTCGGAGAGCAGCACGCCGCATGGATGCAGCGCAATGTGTCGCGGCAAGCGGTCGAGGCCTTCGACGAGGTCGAGCAACTCATCGAGCCTCCCCTGCGCTGCGAGTTTGCCGATGCCGGTGCGCCGTAGTTCCGGCAACTCCTGCAACGCCGTGCGCGCATTGCTGGCACGAATGTGCGGGAACGCCTTCGCGAGTACGTCGATCTCGCTGCGCGGCAATCCGAGCGCCGCACCGACGTCGCGCACGGCATGACGGACGCGGTAGGTCTCCATCATCGACACCGATGCGACACGTGCAGCGCCGAAACGTTCGAAGATGAGGTCGTAGGCATCGAGCCGGCGCGCCGATTCGACGTCGATGTCGATGTCCGGCAGTGCACGACGCAGTGGCGTGAGGAAACGTTCCATCAACAAACCGTGTTCCAAGGGATTCATCACCGCGATGTCGAGGAGATGGTTGATGAACGAACCCGCACCCGAACCACGTGCCGCAACCCGGATGCCCGCGCCGCGGATGTCCTGCACCACTTGTCCGACAGTGAGGAAGTAGGTGGCGAACCCGAGGGTGGCGATCGTGGTGAGCTCGGCGTCGAAACGCTCGCGGATTACTGGATCGGTGGGCATGTATCCCTTGCGCAGCAGCGCCTCCTCGCAACGCGAACGCAACACGACGTCGGCAACCGCCGCTTCGGCCGCCAATTCGCGCGCGGAGCGATGCGTTTCCATCGGTCGGTCCCAGGCGACACTCCATGCGTCGTCGGAAGTGGAACCACTATCCGCAGACACGCCACCGGTGTTGCCGCGCAGGATGACGTCGAGTTCCGGCAGATGGATCTCGCCAAGGCCGGCATGCCGCTGTGGATCCAGTACACATCGCGCAGCAAGTGCGTTCGTCGATTCGATGAGGCGCATCGCAGCGCTGTGGCTCGCCGAGGAGTGCACGTCGCCACCGGCGGCGTCGGCGATCTCTTCCGCGATCTGCCACATCTGCTCCGACGACTTCAGGTAGCCCTCGGCATTCGAACGGTCGAGGTGGCGCGCATCGAGCGGTACCAGCCGCCGGACCGCGTCGAGCACATCGACCGTCCGCGCGCCTGCGGGCTCGACATGGCGCACGGCATTCGTGAGCACGACGCCGACGCGCTCATCCGCTGCGAATTGCCACATCCGCGCAGCAAGTACCGTGGAGTACGACTGTCCGCGCTGTGCAGTGCCGTTGATATCACTGGCCGCCGCCTGCGGTTCACGGCTCCGGTGCGACACCAGTTCGACCACGATCTCCGCTCCTGTCCGCCGCCACTGCGCAAGCAGTGCCTGCGCACGATCGGGACGACGCGCCGCAATCGCTGCACCGACATCGGATTGCGGCCCGAGCAGGATCGTGAGTCCGCCGTCGATGACAAGTTCATTGATCCGACGGAAATGGTGCAGCGACAATCCGTAATCGACGCCGATCTCGTGCAGCACGGATGTCAATCGGCACAGTCCGGCCCAACCGCCGCGACCGCGTGCCAGCACTGTGACGCGAGCAAGATTCGGATCGCGGTATGCACCGCCCCGTGCAGGAGTGCTGGCTGCAACCATCGCCTGTTCGGCAGAAAGTGGCAGATCGACACCGACAACTGCTCCGATGCCTGCATCCTGTGCGGCCTGGATGAAGCGCACTGCGCCCGACATGCCATCGCGATCAGTCAGGGCCACCGCCGGTTGACCGTGCGCAGCTGCCGCAGCGACGAGTGCAGCAGGCGTATCGGCGCCGTGCCGCAACGAGAATCCGGACGCAACATGGAGATGGACGAAGGACATGCGTATCCGTCCGCGTCAGTCCGCAAGCCGGACGAGCGACCAGTGGTCGACCTCGGTGTCGTGTACGAGATCGACGATGATGCTCCCGTGCGTACCGCGCACTTCGACGCGCCACACCGCACATGACAGTGGAATGCGTTCGGCCGTGCTCACGCCGACACGCTGCGCAACGGATTTCCACCATGCGCCGGATTCAATCCAATGCCCGAGCACCACTTGGACGAGGTACGTGCGATCGCGCCATCGCAGTCGGTGCGGCACTCCGTTTACGGCAGTGACGGTGAGCGTGCCGGGTGGACGTTTTGTCATCGCACACCCCACTGCCCACTCGCCCCACCGCGATGCGGTGGCTCCTGCCGTCCACGGAGTGGAAGGCCGGCGTCGGGAGGCGTCGCCGGACTGGCCCGGGCGTGGTGTCGAGGCACGCGGGTCCACCCCAAGGCTGGCCGCTGGAGGGGCACCGAACAGCCCGGATCAGGGGGTTCCGAGCGTGATTTCCCTCAGGAAGAGCGGCCAGCCATTCGAACATTTGTTCGAATGGCTGTAGTGAACCATCGGGGTCTGACAGTGTCAACGGCCGGTGCGGATGCCCCTATCCGACGACTCCCGGCTACAGCCGTCCTGCGTCCTTGATCGACCGGAGGAAGTCCTGCAATTCCGGGGTCTGCGGAGCCCCGATGACCTGCGCCGGAACGCCACATTCCAGCAACACACCGTGGTGCAGGAAGCCGACCTGGTCAGCAACACGCAGCGCAAAGCCCATCTCGTGCGTTGCGACCAACATCGTCATGCCCTCGTGCTTGAGCTCGGCGACAAGTGCAAGGACCTCCGCCACCAGCACCGGATCAAGCGCACTCGTGACTTCGTCCAGCAACAACAGCCGCGGGTTCGTTGCGAGCGCACGCAGGATGGCGACGCGTTGTTGCTGCCCGCCACTGAGCCGATCCGGGAAGTCCTGCGCCTTGGCCGAAAGACCGAATCGCTCGAGCAGTTCCATGGCCCGTTGTGTTGCGACGTCGGCGTTGACTCCGTGCACCACTCGCGGCGCCAGCGTGATGTTGTCCAATACCGACAAGTGGGGAAAGAGATTGAGTTGCTGGAAGACGGTGCCAATTCGTTTGCGCACCGCGTCGGCATCGACGGCCGGCGCCGTGATGTCATCGCCGTCCAACAGAATGCGACCATCGTCGACGTCCTCGAGCAGGTTCACGCAGCGAAGCAACGTCGATTTGCCGGACCCCGAAGCACCGATGAGCACCGTCACCGTGTGTTCCTCGAGCGCGAGCGAAAGATCGCGAAGCACGATTTCGCTACCGAAAGACTTCCGAAGGTTCTCGAGCTGTAGGACCGAACTCACGACGCACTCGCTCGCTGTTGACGGTCTATCCGAACGGAAACGGCATCCGCGAACCGTGCCATCGGGATCGTCAGCAGGACGAACACAACGCCGGCGGTGACGTAGGGAGTGAAGTTGAATGACGTCGCGGTAATGATGCCCGCCGCCTTGATCGCGTCGATTGCACCGAGTACCGAGATGAGGCCCGAATCCTTCTGCAGCGACACCAAGTCGTTGAGCAACGGAGGGATGACCCGGCGGATCGCCTGCGGCAGCACGACGTACCGGGTTGTCTGGGTCGGCGTCATACCCAGTGCACGGGCAGCCATTCGCTGCGTGGGGTGCACGCTCTCGATGCCCGCTCGCAAGACCTCGGCCACGTACGCGCTGTAGGTCAGCACCAGCGCCGCGGACCCCCAGACCACGACCGAATTCGTGAGTCCGCCGATCCTGAGCGCAGGCACCCCGAGGCCCAGCAGCAAGATCACGAGCAGCAGCGGCAGGCCGCGGAACACATCGGTGTATGCCGCGCTCAGGATGCGCAGTGGGAACAGGATCGGTGACCGCGACGTGCGCGCAACCGCGAGTGCCAGACCGATCGCAAGGATGAGGATCTCGCACACGACCATGACCCGCAGGTTCAGCCAGAGTCCTCGCAGCACCTCGGGCAGCGCCGTTGCCGCGTATTCGTACGAGAAGAACGAAACCTGCACACGATCCCAGCCGGGCGCGCTCGTGACGGCGACGTAGAGCAGCAGCGACACGCCTGCCGTACTGATGGCGGCGACAACCGCGGATTTCCGAGCCGCACGTCGACGTGCCGCCTCCCGCTCCAACCGGAGGGGAGACGGCACGTACGCCGCGTGACTATCGGTCATCGACTATTCGATGACTACTTGATCACCGGAGCACTCACGACCTGCGAAAGCCACTGGCTTTCGATCGCCGCGAGCGTGCCATCTGCGCGGAGTGCGTCGACAGCCTTGCTCACGCAACTGGTGAGCTTGCTGCCCTTCGAAAGGACAAGTCCGAATTGCTCGGCGGTGTTGGTCGTTTCGAATTGTCCGGCGATCACACCGTTCTCAAGTTCTACGGCGGTGACGTAGAACGCTGTCGGGAGGTCCAGGATCAGACCGTCGATCTGTCCGTTTGCAAGTGCCTGCTTTGCAATGTCATTGGTGTCGAATGCGCCGGGCTGCTGGGTCGGCTTGATCACGTCCGTGATGACCTTGAACGAGGTCGTTCCGACCTGTCCACCGAGCTTGGCGCCCTTCAGATCGGCCAGCGTCTTCGCATTCGCCAGCTTGCTGCCCTTGAGTGTCACCAATGCCTGCTTGACGTCGTAGTAGCCGGAGGAGAAGTCGATTGCCGCCTTGCGCTCTTCAGTGATCGACACCTGGTTGATGTCGAAGTCGAACGCCTTGTCCCCGGGAGCGATCACCGTGTTGAACGGCGCAACGGTCCACTTGACTTCGTCCTTGGTGAATCCGAGCTGCTGCGCAACTGCGTATGCGACCGCTGACTCGAATCCTTCACCGTTCGACGGATCGTCGTTCTTGAACCAGGGCTCGTAAGCGGGCTTGTCGGTACCGATCGTGAGCACACCCTGCTCGAGCGTGGGGAGGCTTTCCTTCGCACAGCTGTCCGCAGCCGTCGTCGGAGTTGCAGTTGTGTCAGTCGACGACGAGCACGCCGAGACGCCGAGCAGCGAGAGCAGCCCGATGAGCGCGATAGTGAGTCGCCGCGAGGTTGTGAGTGCCATGGGATTCCTTCCGGTTGCGCCGCTTGCGCAGGCGCATGGTGCAGTCAGAAGGGAAACCTATGCGAACGCCGGGGCTGCTGTCTCAGGGATCGGGCACTTGCAGTGGGGATTCGGCGGTACGAGCGTGACTCGTCGCCGATCGGGGTCAGACGTCTCGCATGCGGAGGTCGTACTCCGGCGCAGGACAGCAGGCATTCACCTGCGAACGCCCGCGGGCACTTCCGACGGCCAGCGCCACCACCGCAAGGGCGAAGACGATGGCAATCACCTGCATGAACATGCATCGAATGTAGCACCGCTCCTACACTTCCCATCCGACAAGGAGGTCCGATGAACGTCCGCGAGATCGAGAACATGCACCCCAACGGACAACGAGTGCAGGCCGCGCTCGATGCTGCGGGAGTCGTCGGTCGAATCATCGAGACCATCGAAGGCTCACCCACCGCAGCAACCGCAGCAGCGCAGCTCGACATCGAAGTCGGACAGGTCTGCAATTCCCTGATCTTCGACGCCGACGGCGAACCGCTCCTGGTTCTGACCTCGGGGCAGCACAAGGCCGATACCCATCGCCTTGCCGAACTCGTCGGAGCAACGAAGGTCCATCGCCCGGGCGCCGACTTCGTCCGCGAACACACTTCGCAACCGATCGGCGGGGTGGCGCCGGTCGGACATCCGAAGCCGATCCGCACCGTCGTCGACACCCAACTCAACGCGTGGCAGGTTGTGTGGGCAGCCGGCGGTCACCCGCACTACGTCTTCCCGACGTCGTTTGACGAACTCGTCCGCATCACGAACGGCATACCGTTCGACGTCGGCGTGAAGCACGACGCATGAACCGCCCGTTGCACGACGTGCGGCACGGTGGCTGACCATGCACGACCATGAACTCGCCACTACGCGGCGCCACAGTCTCTGGGACGACGTCGTCGGCATACTCACGGGCACCTACGTCGCCGCACTCGGCGTGACGCTGCTCAAAGCGGGACATGTGGTGACGGGCGGCGTCGCCGGTCTGAGCCTGCTCCTCAGCTACGGCACGCAGCTGCCGTTCGCCATACTGCTGCCGGTCTGCAATGCACCGTTCCTGGTACTGGCCCTGACCAAGAAGGGCGGCCGATTCACGGTGAAGTCAATTGTGAGCGTGATCCTCGTCTCCGTCATGCAGGCGGTCAACGAACGAATGCTGCACGGCCTCACGATTCCGACCGCGTACGCGTCGATCACCGGAAACCTGCTCGTCGGCGTCGCACTCATCATCGTGTTCCGACACGGTGCGAGCCTCGGCGGCTTCAATGTGATCGCGCTCCTGGCGCAGGAACGACTGGGATTGCGTGCAGGCTACGTGCAGTTGGCATTGGATGTCATCGTCGTCCTTGCGTCGTTCGCCGCCGTTGCGCCGATGAACGTCCTACTGTCCGCGGTCGGTGCAACCGTTCTCAACATCAGTCTCGCTACCAACCATCGGCCCGGACGCTATACCGCGTACTAATAGGCTTGCTGCATGACCTTGCCCATGCCCTCGGCCGTGCTGTGGGACATGGATGGCACCATCATCGACACCGAGCCGTACTGGATCGA
Source organism: uncultured bacterium (assembly GCA_963978265.1). Classification (GTDB taxonomy): domain Bacteria; phylum Actinomycetota; class Actinomycetes; order S36-B12; family UBA5976; genus JAKALQ01. Next base: position 9,712 of record CAXBQV010000063.1, read on the forward strand.
AGCCGAGATCACGCTTGCGAAGCGGGACGGTGGTCACTGGACGCATGAGGACGGACTGTCGCTCATCGGTCAGGCGATTCCGAAATCCGCGGGCATCCTGCGCGAGCGGGCCGGCGTGACAGGCAGCATCGAAGAAATCACCGATGACCTCATCCGCCTTGTCGGCGAGCAACTGAGGGCACACGGAGCGCCATGGCAGCCCGGCGCAAAGGAACTGCTTGCACAACTTCACGACGCCGGCATCCCCTGCGCGCTCGTGACCATGTCGTACACATCGCTCGCCACGATTCTCGCGGGCCTGCTGCCAGCCGGCACCTTCAGTGCGATCGTGACCGGCGACATGGTGGAGAACGGCAAGCCGCATCCCGAGCCGTACCTGCGCGCCTTCCTGCGCCTCCACCGACAATTCCCGCCAAGTCTCCGGTTGTGTGAGCCAGGCCTTCGAACCGTCGGGTCCG
>CAXBQV010000064.1:0-9855 GCA_963978265.1 uncultured bacterium
CACGCTGGCACTCCACGCTCCCACGTTGCCAGCGGCGTCGATCGCGCGCAGTGCAAGCGTGTACTTGCCCTCGGGGAGCGACGAGAAGAGCACGTTCGTCGGCGGATCGATCGGATGGAGGTAGGTGGGTGACCAATCCGTGATGCTGGTTGTCGGGATGGCCACAATCTTCGAACCTGCGGCTGCGTCGATGCGCGCTTCAATGCGGGCGATGTCGTCTTCCGCGTCGAGATATGCGCGGGCGATCAGCTCTGCGTTCGGTGCGTGCCACGTCCGCTCGTCGGTGAGTGTTGGCGACGCAGGCGGGGTGCGATCAAGGCTCTTGCGCACGAGCACCTGTGCTGCACCGTCTGCAAGTGCCGTCGCTGTCACGGTGTACCCGCCGAAGGCGGTCGTGAATGCACTGCCGTTCGACAGCGCCGGCGAACCTGTGCTTTGCGGCGGGGCGTATGCGTAGTCGCCGAGGTTGATCATCCAGACGTCGGTGGTGACGTTGGTGTTCGCTGCATCCGCGACATCGCTCGCGATTGGACTCACAACCGACGAACCCGGTGGGGGATCCGCGCGATACACAACAAGGCCTTGCGAGATCTGGTTCTTCGGATCTGCCTGCCGATACTCGATCCAGTAGGCGGCAGCGTTGTCGCGAAGGAAGATTGCCCGTGTGCCGGTCTGTTTCGTGACCGGTTGCAGCATTACCGAACCGTCTGCGCGCGGACGGGCGACGTCATTGCTGCCGATGATCCCGAGCCGCCACAGGTGGTAGGCGGACAGCGCCGAGTCACGGTCGTTGTTGCCCATGATGTCTGTCGCGGAGCCGTACTCGATCGCATTGCAGCGCGACCACAGATCATCGGGCTTGCCACTCGAGCATCGCTCGAGGTTGCTGTGGCCGAGCCCAAGGTTGTGCCCTAATTCGTGCGCAACCACGTATGGGTCGATGGTGTTCTTGAGCAACACCGTGCCACTCGTACTCGGCACGGTGTTCGTGAGACCGCGTCCGTCCCACACGCAGTCGGCTGCGGGACGCGGCGTCAGGATGAGGAGGAAGCGGTGCGACGTGTCGCCGATACCGGCCCGTTCGTAGACGGCGGCGCGAATGCTCGTCATGTACATGAGCGACCCATACGCATCGCACGGCATTGCGGCAAGCACGGGCAGATCCGGCAACGTCTGGCCGAGCGTGAATTCCACCGTTCCGTTGCTCATACGACGCCATCGGTCGATCGTGTCGCTCGACACGACGCGCGCCAGATCACCTGCAGTCGCCGTGGGGTCGATTGCGCCGGGCCATGTCACGCGAACAACGTCGACGATTCGTTCCGGCGCTGCCGCAGCCGCGGGGGCAACAACAAGTGCAAGCACACCTGCAATCGCGACCACGATGGCACTGGTTCGTCTTCCCACGGTGCCAGCGTAAGGACCGCACTGCAGTGCTCCTACGCGCCCGGGTGCAGGCCAGCAGGCAGCGTGCCCATACGCTTGGGACATGACGCTGCACGCGCGCGAATTGCGCACCGCACTCGGCAAGGGTGGCTTGGTGCTCGACGGCGGCTCGGCCACGACGCTCGAGGGCAAGGGGCACGACCTCTCGTCGAACCTCTGGTCCGCCGCACTCCTCCGGGACGACCCGCAGGCCATCGTCGAGATGCACCTGGACTTCCTGCGCGCCGGTGCCGACGTCATGGAGACCACCACGTATCAGGCCTCCCGCATGGGCTTCCTGGACGCCGGGATGACCCCGGCCGAGGCGGACGAGATGCTCCGGGTGGGTTGCCGGCTGGCAAAGATGGCCGTCGAACTGTTCATGGCGTCACCCGAGTTCGACGCCTCCCGCTACGCCTTCGGACGGCCCTTGATCGCGGCCTCCATCGGCCCCTACGGCGCTGCACTCGCCGACGGTTCCGAATACCGCGGCGACTACGGCATCACTGACGAGGAACTCACACAGTTCCACCTCGAGCGCATCGCGGTGCTCGCGGAGTGCGACGTCGATCTCTTCGCCTTCGAAACCGTTCCCGATCTCGAGGAAGCGCGCGTGATCGTCGAGTTGATGCAGCGACCGGAGTACTCGCAGATCCCGTACTGGCTGTCGTTCACCGCCGGATCAGAGCGACGCCTTGCGGGCGGCGCACTCTTCTCCGACGCCGTCAAGATCGCCGCGGCCGGGCCGAACTGTGTTGCCGTCGGACTCAACTGCACGAACCCGGAATTCATCACGCCGCTGCTGTTCAATGCCCAGGATGTGGAGCCGCAGTTGCTGCGCATCGTCTACCCGAACGCGGGACGCGTGTGGGATTCAGCTGCGCGCGATTGGCTCGATGAAGGTGTGAAGACGCTGCCGACGGCGTCAGTGGATGCGTGGCGGAAGATGGGCGTCGTGATGGTTGGCGGATGCTGTGGCCTCGGCCCGGAGGCGATGGCGTCGCTGCGCGCGATGTAGTTGCGGGGTTTTCGAGCGAAGTTTCTAGGCCTGCACGCGTACTTCGGTGCTACGCGTACTTGAAGATCACAAGCGATGCGATCGTCGCCCAGATGATGAGCACTGTTGCGCTATCGATGTTGAGCTTCAGCAGGCGCGAGAGCGCAGCATGCGTCGGCTCCGAGAAACCGAAGTTGTTGTCGAGGATGTTGATGCGGGTCATCGTCATGAACACCGTGGTCGTGGTGAAGGTGACGAGCAGGCACCATGGGCAGAGTGCGCCGATGTTGGTGTACGACTGGTAGAAGAGCCAGTAGGCGAACGCGATGGCGATCACATAGATGGCCTGTGCCGTGAGCAGATAGCCCTTGCGGAAGATGGTGCCGCCGAGTGCTGCGATCGCCACGGTAATGACCATCGGCTCGAACATCAGGCCGAGGAAAGCGTTGGGGAAGCCGAGCAGCTGCGACTGCCACGACGCCGCAACCTTGCCGCAGTTGAGGGTGGCGGAGACGTTGCACGAGAGCTGGACGCCGGGGTCCTTCGCGATCCTCCATGCGTCGATGCTGAGTACGAGTGACGCGGTGAGGCTGAGGAACGACGACACCAGCATCTCCACCCAGGTCCACTTGTGACGAACAGGGGTTCGGGCTTCGCTCATACGGTCAGTCTACAAAGGTCTTGCGGATGGACTGGCCGATGCGGGCTCATGACCCGACTTGCTGTTGGACGTCGCGAAGGTACGCGTCGGCCTTGACCAGCCATTGCTCGTGCGACAACCCGAACACTTCGACCATGGCGCTTTGCCAGGTGTATCCGTCCATGCCGGTCTTCGTCATGAAATCGACGACGCCCTGGTGGCCCTTGAGCGAGACGAGGTACTCGGTCAGCACTGCTCCGACTGCATAGGCCCCATTCGGTCCGCACTTGCTGTGGTCGTAGTCGACATCGTTTGCTTCCAGCCATGCGGGCCAGCCGCCTGACGGGATATCGGCAATGAACGCTCGCGTCGATCCGTTGAACCGGTCGCCGATGAGTTGCAGGCGCATAGCCCAGAAGTCGGTTGCATCTGTCGATGCGAGCACGATGCCGTAGAACATCGCGGATCCCTCGGTGAACCAGCACGGCATCTTGTCGCGGTAGATCATCTGCGCCATGTGCGTCCACTCGTGTGGCGGTCCCTGCCGGACCCCGTAGTCGCGATCCACATCGGTGTTCGTCGTGAGCCGTGTGTAGGTATTGAGGACGTGCCCGTCGCTGCCGGTTGCACCTGCCCACGTCATGTTGTTCCCCAGGAAGTCATCGAACTGCTTGAGTTGCGCGGCGATGTCCCTCTCGGCGAACTGTTCTACCCGCAATTGCTGTTCGAACCACTCGCGGTCCTTCTCCGTGAAGAACAGCTGCGGAAGTGGTGAACTCGGGAGGTACTGCGGCGCCCAGAGGTTCACCGCGAGTGCAAGGTTCGTCACCGTCCACTCGACCCACGGACCAGTCGCGTTCGGGGACCGGCGAACATCGAGCGCCGCTGATGCTTTCGGTGCAGCGGCCGCAGCGCTGGTGATGGCCCTGAATGCGTTCTCGGCTGTCGTACTGAGCGTGACGACAGGCGGCACCGACTGCGTGGGACTGGAGGGCTTTGGCGCCGGCGCTTTCGTCCACACCAGCGCACCGCGTCGCTTTGCGCAGACGAGTTTGGTACTGCCGGACTTCGCAGTCTTGCCGACAAACGCGCACTTCGCGCCGAGTTTCGCCGCCGGAGCCGCGGAGACCGGCGCAGGAAATGCGAGTGCGAAGATGGCGACGGCAGCTGTTGCTGTCTTGCTCGCGCGGTGCATGCGGCGATGCTACGCGGTGAGCCACCACGCTGCATACGGCGGAATGTTCATCTGGTCGAGCAACGAGATCTGCTGTCGCTGCAAGTGTTCCCACGCGCGGCCACTGCCGTTGCCGAGGCCCATATCGCGCAGGTAGGCACCCGGGAATGCCTTCCACTCGTCGGAGATGTTGAAGACGCCGACGTAGAGACCCGCTGCATGTTTGCGGATGAAGAGCACGATGCTTGGCGAAAACGGCACCTGTACGACCGTTTGCGTGCCCGCATGGAGTTGCGGCAACTGCTTACGGGTGCGGCCGAGGTTGCGGATGGCGTTGAACACCTTGCCGTGCACCGTCTGCGGGTTGTCGCGTGTGGCTGCAAGCGCCCACGGCAGTTTCGGGCGGTGCATCCACCGGTTGTCGTCCTTGTGCTCTGGCACTTGTACGTAGTCGTAGTCGTTGAGCAGCGCGAGTTCGTCGCCCATGTAGAGCAGCGGGATTCCACCGAAGCCGTAGACCATCGCGTACACGCAGACCAGCCGGTCAATCGCGGTCTGCAGTGCATGCGCATCACCGCTCGTGAGTGCTGCCTCGATGCCGGTCATGGATGCGGCTGAGCCGGATGTGCGGCGGTCACCGGTCTCCTCGTTCACTTGGAAGTGATCGCCGCGCGAGAACGAGCCTTCGAAGTCGCCCTGGTAGAAGTCGGCGAGGAAGCGGCGATGCCAGAAGCCGTTGTAGCCGACTGCCTCCGCGTCACCGTCGTCGATGGCCCAACCGATGTCGTCGTGGCAGCGGATGTAGGTACCCCAGCATGCGGACGTCGGCAGGATCGGGAAACGGCCGAGCGCGCGCGCCATGAGCCGCGCGTCACGCGCCGCAAGTGCTGACCAGATCTGCACCATCAACGAGTTGTGGTACGCGATCTCACTCACTTTGCCTGCGTGCTTTCCCTGTCCGAGGTACGGCACGAGTTCTTGCGGAGCGACGATTGCCTCGGCTTTGAGGATGAGGCTCGGCGCAGCGATGTGCGCGGCTGCGCGCAACGCCTGGGTGATGGCGTGCACTTCCGGCTGACCTTGGCAGTTGGTGCCGACACGCTTCCAGATGAACGCGATCGCGTCGAGCCGCAGGCAGTCGGCGCCGCGATTGGCGAGGAAGGTGATGATGTCGAGGTATTCGCAGAAGACGTCGGGATTGGTCCAGTTGACATCCCACTGCCATGAATTGAACGTGGTCCACACCCAGCGACGGAGATCGTTGTCGTACGTGAAGTTACCGGGCGCAAAGTCGGGGAAGACCTCCGGCAGCGTGCGCTCGTACTGATCGGGAATCTGCCGGTCTGCGTAGGTGTAGAAGTAGTCGAGATACCGCTTGTCACCCTTGCGCGCCTTCTCCGCCCATTCGTGCTGATCCGCCACGTGGTTGAGCACCAGGTCGAGGGTCAGCGAGATGCCGTTCCGATGCAGTTCGTCGGCCAGTGACTCGAGGTCCGTCATGCTGCCGAGTTCCGGCTTCACCTCGCGGTAGCTCGCTACGGCGTACCCACCGTCGTTGGGTCCGGTGCGCGGTCGCAGCAGGGGCATGAGGTGCAAGTACGTGATGCCGAGATCGTTGAGATAGTCGATGTTGTTGCGGATGCCGTTGAGGTCATCGGCGAAACGGTCGGCGTACGCGGCGTAGCCGATCATGTCCGGTTGCTGGTACCAGTCGGGCTGGTACGTGCGCTCGAGATCGCGATGTCGGAGTGACGGCCTGCGCGCGTCATGCGCCGCGATGATGAGGTCGATGATCCGCGGCAGGATGCTGTCGACGTCGTACACCGGCAGCAGCCCGTCGATGAGATCCTGTCCGTAACGGTCCCAGCGGGCCTGGAGCAGTTCGGCGTCGGGGTGCCCGGCCAGCAAGGCACGGCCGACCGAGAACGGGTCGGTTCGGAGCACCTGCGTGATGGACATGCGCCCAAGCCTGCCTGCGGCGGCGGCCGCTCGGTAGCGGGGTTACGTTTCGTATGCGTGTTTCGTGCGGTGTTGCATGTGCTGTTGCACAACCGCAAGCGAATCGGTCAGGACGACGGCGTCGGAGTGGGCTCAGGTGTCGGGGTAGGCGCTGGTGTTTCCGGTGTCGGAACGGGCGGTGCGGTGACCGTGATGAGGAGGGCGCTCACGCTGGTCGCATGCACCTTGCTCGAGTCCGTGAAGGTGAAGACCCCGCTCCAGTTGCCGGCAGGCAGTCCGGTGATCGTGACATCCCAGGAGCCGACGCCGGTGCGCGTGGTGGACGTCTTGATCGCAGCGAGTTGTTCGGGTGTGGGTGCGATGCCGTCGATGCCCACTGCGATCGTGAACGTGATGCCGCCGCTCACCACCGGTAGCCCGCTCGGGCGCAACACCTTGATGCTCGCCTTCATCGGCGCGGTCGTGAGTGAGAACTCGACGCCGGAAATCGACATGGTCGTCGGTTCGTTGAACGGCAGGAAGTCGTTCGCGGTGGGCGCCCAACTGCCCTTCGCGAATTGCAGGAACTCATCACTCGTGCCCGAGTAGAGATTGAGGTCGAGATTGCCGCCGGCGATGCCGTAGGTGGTGGCCTTCGCTGACGAGGTGTACTGCCAGATCGCCCACTGCGATGCGCAGTTGTTCAACGTCCATGCGTGGATGTAGCAGGTGCCGTCCGACTTCATGCCCGGGAAGTTGGCCGAGATCCCGGGGTCGCGGTCGTAGTGCGCAACCCACAACGGATACGTGCGCAGTGTGGCGTCGCGGTTCAGGTAGCCCTGCAGGAACGACGGTGACGCGTACACGACCGGTTTGCGTTGGGTCTTCTCATAGAGGCGGGCGAGCCAGGTCTTCACCCAGAGTGTGGCGGCATTCTTCGTGACCGACCGTATGCAGCTGCCGTTCGTTGCGACGATGACGCACGGCTCTTCGATGTCGAGTGCAAACGGCAGATCGAAATCGTTGTAGCCACCGACTGCTGCAAGTCGCCACAGCGCCTTGTCGGCCTGTGCTTGTGCATCGGCGATGATGTCGGTCGCAAGCGTGGACGCCGGGAAATATGCATAGTGGTAGAAGCCGGTGTAGATCCCAGCGGCTTGTGCATCTGCACGATCCTTCGCGTACCACTTCTCGGCGTTGTTGTGCCCCGGGTCGCGACCGTCGCTCGCCTTGATGTACAAGAAGCGGACGCCACCGGCGTACATCTTCGTGAAGTCGATCGGTGCGCCGTCGGGGAACAGCGTCGACACCGGATGCTGGTAGCGCGCGATGTCGGCTCCGAGGATGCGATTGCCCTTTCCGCTGGCCGTGATGGTGATCGTGGGAATTGCAGTGCCCGAGTTGCGATCGAGGTCTGCTGCGTAGTCCGGCACGGGCAGCGGGCCGACGTCGGGAATCGGAGTGTCGTAGACCGGGCCTTCGTCCGCCGTCGGTTCCGGTGTGGGAGTGGGCGTCGGCATTGACAGGCGTGCGACCGCGGCGACCGTGACTTCCTTCGAGATGACGATCTTGCCCTTGATCTTCGCCTGCACGCGCAGCCTCAGCGTTTCCTTCCACGCCGGCGCGGTGACGACCATCTTCCAGTCACCCTTGCCGTTGGTGATCGCCTTGCCGGTGGTTTTCCACGTCTTGTCCCGGTACACCTGCCGGGTCACGACGACGCCCTTGGCGGCCGGCTCCGTGGCGCCGAACAGGGTGAAGGTCTTGCCGACGAGGACCTCGTCGACCATTGCGCGGATTGTCAGCTTCTGGGTTGCAGCAGTTGCGGGGGCTGCCGGCATGGCCACGAGGAGCGCTGCGGCCAGGGCGCGCAGGACGGTGGAACGCACTCGAACTCCTCGGGATTTTGGGGGAGTCTATGCCGTTCTCCGCGTGCACTTCGGGTGGCTGGCACGTCCGAAAACTTGGAGATTCATCAGAGATTCGTTGCGGTTTGGTGTCCTTCGGCGAATCGGCCGATCCGATCTCCTAGGCTTGGGCCACGTTCCAACGATGTGGAGAGTCCCGATGCGCAAGTTCGTTTCCGTAGCCGCCGCACTCATGCTGTCTGCTGCAGCGATGGGTCCCGCGCACGCGGCCACTGCGAAGGTTGGCGGTGCCTGCAGCCCGCTCCTGCAGACCACGAAGATCGGCTCGACGAAGGTCTACTGCGGGAAGAACACGAACAAGGCCACGAAGGCCAAGATCAAGCTCGTGTGGAAGAAGAACGTCGACTGCTACGACCTCATCACTGCGTTCAACAAGGTGAAGAGCGACTACGACTCCGCGATCAAGCAGATCAACGACATCAAGACGCAGATCGCCCAGGTCCAGGGTGACACCACCGGCCTGCAGGTGACGGTCAAGGGCTTCGAGGACACCGTGAAGGTGTTCGAGCCGACAGTGCAGTCCATGAAGCAGCAGGTCACTGCTCTCTGCTCGTAACCCTCGCGCAAGTTTCGAAGGCCGCCGGTGCATATCGGCGGCCTTCTGCGTTGCTGTGGACAAGCCGTTGCCCACAGTCGATGCGCATGAGAGTCCGGCCAGCGCAGCCACCCTGGCTGCGGAAAGGATTCCCATGCGATACAACAAAGGAGCAGTCTTCGCGATTGCCTCCAGTGCCCTCTTCTCGTCGGTGGCGATCGGCGCAACCTTCGCCCCGAGCACACTTGCGGCGTTTACTGACACGACTGCTTCGACGGCGAACTCGGCTGCCGCAGGCACGCTGAACATCGATGTGGTCGACGGGGCTGGCAAGCCAAGTTCGGCATCCCGCGTCACCGTCACAAATGCTGCTCCTGATATGGCGGTCAGGCAGTACACGCTGAGCCTCAAGAACTCGGGAAGTCTTGACGCGTCGATGCGCCTGCATGTGGCCAACCTAGTTGCGTCTGAGCACAATCTGGACGACGTTCTTCAGGTTCAAGTCCTGAACCAGCTGAATGCAACTGTTTATACAGGCAAGATTTCGAATCTCGATATCGGTCAGCCTCCATGTCAAACCGAGACGTCGACAGTGGCTGGGATCGTCCTCCAGCAGCAGCACATGGTTCTCGGCCGGAAAAATTCCAGCTCCGCGATTATGATTGGCGTCCTGCTTGCCACTATCCAGCGGCAGCACCGGAACTGATGACGTCAATGGATCCGGTGGCAGGAAGGCATGTGCATGCATCACTGTACCGAGAGGAACGTCGCGCAGGTCGGCCGGAGCCGTGCGGTAGCGAACCACTGCATAAGGCAGCAATGCGAAGGGATGCGGGTCGTTTCGGAAAAACATCCCGGACCCCTGAACTCGCAGACTGCCACGTCGGTTGGCATGGTCCACGAAAACCAGCTCGCCACGATACGTAACCGCGCGCTCGAGTGGCGGAAAACTGCCGGCTACAGGCCGAAACACCGCAGCGTCACCCGCTTCCCCTGCCGCGTTCTGCTGGGGTGGCTGCGCGGGGGCGACAGCGGTGGACAGCACCAGAGTAATAACCGCGAGGCATGCTGGCCGCAGGACCTGTCTTCTGTGAATCCCAATGACGATAGCACAAATCCACATGGGCCCGCTCATAGTTCCACCGCACGATTACTGTCACCGAAACTGTCGGCTTCAACACCCATCCGTTGGGCCATCAGTAGCAGTAGATTGCTCAT
>CAXBQV010000065.1:0-9750 GCA_963978265.1 uncultured bacterium
CGTTCGTCATGGCGCGCATCCTGAAACTTCGAGTGGACTCGAAGTCAAGCGAGTGTGATCGAACAGCGCAAGTACGTCGAGATACTGGCGCACCGCGAACCGTGCAAGACCGTATTCGTGAAACCCGCACTTACCGGCAGCGATGCTCAAACCAGCCTATTTGCGACTCATCGATGAACATCGATATGCAGGCATGATAGAGCAGCAAGGACTAACGCTGATGGCGCATAGAAGAATTAAAGCAGACCAAACTCGCGCGTACTGATGGCACGGCGATAGCATTGAAATAAACCATCTAGCAACGTGGCTAGATTCCAACGACCGCCAACCCAGCACTCATTGACGACAGAATTCGAGTGAGATGTAGCCACGCAAAGATACTCGACCAAGCAAACAACAACGAGGATGAGTTATATCTCACGCAACTCGTACCCGTTGGCGCGGAGGAAATCAAGTATTCCAACAGAATCTTCGACGTGCGATAGCCCAATAAGAACGACAATTCTCTTGGTTTCAGGATTCTCACTTATAAATTTCAGTAATTCACGCCCCATTGCAGATGTTCTCTTCCGAAGAATACCCAAATACGTTGATGCATCCTCGTGATTTCCTATGAGAATAAACGCATCGTTCTCAGCGTATTGCAAATTCCGATGCCCAGAGAGCACGTTGACGCTAAGTGCGTACCGAGCATCCGCATGCTTTGCCGCATTCGCACGATCGTCGAAAACGACGTTCCTCATCCGCGCCGCTACGACGCGCCCGAATTCCTGCGGATGGTGAAGCGGATCCACGATGAAATCGTCTCGGAGCATCTCCCCGATGAACCAACGCCGACGCAGACGCCATCGCACTCGCCAGCGAACTCGAGGGCCACCCGGACAATGTTGCGGCCGCCCTCCTCGGTGGATTCACGATCGCGTGGACCGAAGGGGCCGGCAAGGCCGTCACGCTGCCCGCGCACAAGGACATCGTGCCCGTCGTGTGCGTCCCGCATTCGTCGCTCGCGACGAAGAAGGCGCGCGGCATGCTGCCCGAAACCGTTGCGCACGCCGATGCGTCGTTCAATGTGTCGCGCAGTGCACTGCTCGTCGCCGCAATGACGCGGTTCCCGGCACTCCTCATGGAAGCAACCGACGACAAGATCCACCAGCAGCAGCGCAAGGATGCGATGCCGCGCTCGGTGGAACTCGTCGCGAAACTCCGCGAAGCCGGATTCCCCGCCGCGATCTCCGGCGCCGGCCCAACCGTCATCGCATTCGCGAACAAGTCCACGGCGCACCTCGTCGAAGGACTTGTCGGCGGCCGCTTCGACGTCCTGGAACTCGCCGTCGACCCCGACGGCGCATCTGTCGTTCCGCTCGACGCCTAGCCTTCGAAGGGATTGGTGGGAGACGGCCCCGAACGGTCGTCAACGTTCCGCGATTCGTCGCCGTCCCACACCCGGAGTTGCCATGTTGTTCACCGATGTCCCGTCACCGAACGTCACACGCCTGCTCGCCGATGTCGCCTACACCCCGTTCTGGCTCGACGACCCCGACGCACCTGCACCTTTGCCGGGCCTCGCAAACGACACCCGCACCGACCTGCTCGTCGTCGGCGGCGGATTCACCGGACTGTGGACCGCGCTGCTCGCGAAGCAGCGCAATCCCGAACGCGACGTACTCCTCATCGACGCCGGCCGCATCGCGCACGCAGGATCGGGGCGCAACGGCGGCTTCGTCCACGCATCGCTCACGCACGGCCTCGCCAACGGTGCCGCGCGTTACCCGCAGGAGATCGCCGAGATCATCCGCCTCGGCAATGCCAATCTCGATGCGATCCGTGCGTTCGTGCACACCAACAACATCGACTGCGACTGGCGTGACAGCGGCGAACTCGAATACGCCATCACCGAACACGAAGCACGCGACGTGCAGGACCACGTGTGGACCGCGCAGCGATTCGGCGAAGACCAGCGCTGGCTCACCGGCGAGGAATTGCGCGAACGCATCAACGCCCCGCATGTCATCGGCGCCAACTTCGAGGCACGCAGCGTCTCCATGGTGAACCCCGCACGCCTCGCGTGGGGACTGCGTGCTGCGTGCATCGCAGCCGGCGTGCACATCCACGAGGACACCGCACTGCAGGACATTGATGTCCGCAACGGTCGCGCCGTCGCACACACGCCACACGCCACCATCACAGCGCAGCGCGTGGCGCTGTGCACGAATGCGTTCCGCTCACCACTGCCGCAGGTGCGTCGTCGCGTCCTGCCGGTGTACGACTACCAACTCGCCACCGAACCGCTGAGCGCCGACCAGTGGCGGGCAGTCGGATGGAACGGATTCGAAGGCATCAAAGGCGCGGGCAACCAATTCCACTACGCACGCCGCACCGCCGACGGCCGCATCCTGTGGGGCGGCTACGACGCGGTGTACCACCGCGGCAACGGCGTCGGACCTCGCTTCGAACGAGACGATGCGATGTTCGCGAAACTCGCAACCCACTTCGGTGCCATGTTCCCGCAACTCGCCGACGTGCGCTTCACGCACGCCTGGGGCGGCGCGATCGACACCTGTTCGCGGTTCATCCCGTTCTGGGTGCAGCGCGGACCGCTGGCCGCCGTCGCCGGCTTCACCGGCCTCGGCGTGGGCTCCAGCCGGTTCGCCGCCGGGGTGCTGCTCGACCTCCTCGACGGCCGGGACTCGGCCACCAGCCGCCTCGAGATGGTGCGGACGCTGCCACTGCCGTTCCCGCCGGAACCCGCCCGTTCCGCGGTGGTGGCCATGACCCGCAGGTCCCTCGCGAAGGCCGACGCCCGCGGCGGGCGTCGGGACCTGTGGCTGCGGCTGCTGGACCGGCTGGACCTCGGCTTCGACTCCTGACCCCCATTTCGCCCAATTCGGGACCCATGGGGTAGTGTTCGGTACACGAGCTGGATTGCTCGTGACCAATCCGATTTCCAAGCATTGGTCAGGCCGCGTGTGCGGCAACTCTCACCTGATAAGGAATCGCCTTGAGCGACAACACCACAGCCCTGATGAGCATGAAGCTGCCCGAGCTGAAGAAGCTTGCGGCCGAAGCCGGCGTCGCAGGCGCCGCCACCATGCGGAAGGGCGACATCATCGCGGCACTGTCCACACAGACCGCGCCTGCCAAGCAGCAGGACACCGAACGTCCGGCCCGGGCTTCCCGCGGCGAGGAATCCACCGAGCGCAACGACGGCGAACGCGGCGAACGCCGTGAACGCAACCGCGACCGCGGCCGCAACCGTGGCGAGGAGCGCGAACAGCGCGGGGATCGCAGCGACGACCGCACCGAATCCCGTGGCGAGGAGCGCGAACAGCGCGGGGACCGCAACGACGACCGCGACGACCGCCGTGGCGATCGCGGCGACCGTGGTGACCGTGGAGACCGTGGCGATCGCGGTGACCGTGGTCCGCGCGACGACCGCGACGACCGCCGCAACCGCCGTGACCGCGGCCGTGATCGCAACCGCGACCGCCGCAACCGTGGCGACGACTACGAGGTCAACGAGGACGACGTCGTCGTGCCGGTGGCCGGCATCGTCGACATCATGGAGAACTACGCATTCGTCCGCACCAGCGGCTACCTTCCGGGCCCGAACGACGTCTACGTCGCACTCGGCCTCGTGAAGAAGTACGGCCTGCGCAAGGGCGACGTCATCACCGGCATGGTCCGCCTGCCGCGCGACGGCGAGTTCCAGCGCCAGAAGTTCAACCCGCTCGTGAAGGTCGACACCATCAACGGTGACGATCCGGAAGCGGCGAAGTCACGCGTGGAGTTCAACAAGCTCACCCCGCTGTACCCGCAGGAGCGCATGCGCCTGGAGACCGGCGAGAAGAACCTCACCACCCGTGTCATCGATCTCGTGGCGCCGATCGGCAAGGGTCAGCGCGGTCTCATCGTGTCGCCGCCGAAGGCCGGCAAGACGATGGTGCTCCAGTCGATCGCGAATGCGATCACGGAGAACAACCCGGAAGTCCACCTGATGGTGGTGCTCGTCGACGAGCGTCCGGAAGAAGTGACGGACATGCAGCGCTCGGTGAAGGGTGAGGTCATCGCCTCCACCTTCGACCGTCCGGCCGAGGATCACACGATCGTCGCCGAACTCGCCATCGAGCGTGCGAAGCGTCTGGTGGAAATGGGCCACGACGTGGTCGTGCTGCTCGACTCGATGACTCGTCTCGGACGCGCATACAACATCGCGGCGCCGGCATCGGGCCGCATCCTGTCGGGTGGCGTGGATTCCGCAGCGCTGTACCCGCCGAAGAAGTTCTTCGGTGCCGCGCGAAACATCGAGGATGGCGGCTCGCTCACCATCCTCGCCACCGCGCTCGTCGAGACCGGTTCGAAGATGGACGAAGTCATCTTCGAAGAGTTCAAGGGCACCGGCAACATGGAACTCAAGCTCGACCGTCGCATGGCGGACAAGCGTGTGTTCCCGGCCGTCGACATCGAATCGTCGGGCACCCGCAAGGAGGAGATCCTCATGGCACCCGACGAGCTCAAGGTGGTCTGGAAGCTGCGTCGCGTGCTCCATGCGCTCGATTCGCAGCAGGCACTCGAACTCATGCTTTCGAAGTTGCGTGAGACGAAGAGCAACTTCGAGTTCCTCATGCAGGTGCAGAAGACCACTCCGTCGGCCCCGAACGCTGTTCCGGGCTCCGAAGAGGACTAAACCCACACGCGCGGGCTTCGGGTACCCGATCATGCCCGCGCGTTGGCTCACGCATTCTTAAGCGCAGCACTTAGTGTCCCCTCGATGCCCGAATTCGGGCACTTCGAACAACATGGGGACATACATGAAGATCTCTCGCCGAGCCACGCTCGGTGTTGTCGGCGGCATTCTGTTCGCCGTCGCCACCGTCGGCTCCACCTATGCCGCAGGCGCGGCCTGGACCTACTCCGGTGCCACCGGTTCCAACCACTGGGGCAAGCTCGATCCGTCGTACACCAAGTGCGCCGACGGTTCGGCCCAGACGCCGATCAACATCGTGAAGCCGAAGCCGACCGCCCTGAAGAACCTCGTGTTCTCCTACGGCCCGACCGAGGCCGGCGTGTTCAACAACGGCCACACTGTGGAAGCCGAACCGCTCGGTGCCGAGCCGACGGTCACCATCTCTGGCAGCAAGTTCAACCTGCTGCAGTTCCACTTCCACGCACCGAGCGAGCATGAGATCAACGGCCTGCACTACCCGGTCGAGATCCACTTCGTGAACAAGAACGAAGCCGGCGAACTCGCCGTGGTCGGTGTGTTCGTTCGTGCTGGTAAGCACAACGACGCATGGGATCCGTTCATCAGCAACATGCTGAAGGCAACCGCTAACGCCGAGGACACGAAGGTCATGGACTTCGACTGGGCGAAGCTGCTCCCGACGAACAAGACCACCATCCGCTACTCCGGCAGCCTCACCACCCCGCCGTGCAGCGAAGGTGTGAAGTGGAACGTCATGTCGACGCCGATCACGATGGATCAGGCGCAGATCAACACGTTCCTCGAGGCCTACTCGGGCAACAACCGCCCGATCCAGGCACTCAATGGCCGCTCCGTGCAGATCGACAGCACGCCGAAGGCGTAGTTCGCAGCAATACCTCGAAGGGCCCCGCATTGCTGCGGGGCCCTTCTTTGTGGGTGAGGGAGTAGACGACTTACTTGGTGGGCATGAGCACCTTGTCGATGCCATGCGCAACCTGGGCGTTGTCCTTGTTGATGTCGACGGCGCTGAGGATCACCTTCGCGTACGGCTTCTTGCTGTAGTCGGTGAGCGTGATCGTGGTGCCCTTGACCGAGACCTTCAGCACCTTGCCGGCGAGGGCGGTCTCGAGCTTGGCACCGTTCGCCTTCAGTGCGTCGGGCGACATGATGGTGGCACCCGGAATGACGTGGTACTGCAGGATCTGCTCGACCTTGTCGATGCCGAGACCGGCAACAGCGTTGAACGTGGCCTGCTCCGACTTCGGCATCTTGCCGGTGAGCGACTTTACGAGGTTCATGAACGCGCGGTCGGTCGGGATGAAGGCGGTGACCGGGGTCATGCCGTCGGTGAGGACCTTCACCGGTGACTCCGGCTTGGCCTTGAG
This sequence comes from uncultured bacterium, assembly GCA_963978265.1. Taxonomy (GTDB): domain Bacteria; phylum Actinomycetota; class Actinomycetes; order S36-B12; family UBA5976; genus JAKALQ01. The sequence continues at coordinate 6,088 of CAXBQV010000065.1, forward strand.
CACGGCAAGCACGGCGGCGGTGACGATGTCGAAGTCCTTGCCGTTCTTGTCGAAGCCGGTCTGGGCGGTGAGGACCGCCGAGAGCGGGTTGGTGCCGGACATGGCCGAGGCGGGAGCTGCGGCAAGTCCGGAAGCGGCGAAGAGCGCGGCAACGCCGAGGGCTGCCAGGCGGCGAGTGGTGGTACGCATTGATCTCTCCTGTTCGTGTCCACGGGCTCCCGTGGGCGAGGGAGTTGAACCCTCTGGGCGGGACGTTAGGGGCCGTCCGTTAAGGCTTGTACAGGGTTTGTGTAAGGTTTCTGTTGGCGGTCTAGGCCGTCGGTTTCGGCCCGTTTCGGATGCGGAAAAACCGGACGAAATGCTGCCTATATATGTCGTGTGCTCCGTGAATGGGTACCCGAATATCGGGCGCTTTTGGGCATCTGTCCTCGTCGCTGGCAGAATGCGGCCACCGGTTCACGGGACCCCCGACCCGGTCGGCGATGCCGTCACACCAAGGAGATGCCGTGAAGGCTGACATTCACCCGAACTACGGGGAGACGACGGTTACCTGCTCATGCGGGAACACGTTCAAGACCCGTTCGACCGCCAAGGGCGGCACCATCCACGCAGAAGTCTGCTCGAACTGCCACCCGTTCTACACGGGCAAGCAGAAGATCCTCGACACCGGCGGTCGCGTCGCGAAGTTCGAGAAGCGTTTCGGCAAGAACGCCAAGTAGCTGTTCAAAGACGGGTTGACCACTTCGGGTGGTCGCCCGTCTTTGTCTTTATCAGGAGACATCGTGTTTGAAGCGTGCCAGGCGCTCGTTGCGGAGATGCAGGATCTCGAGCAGAAGCTCGCCGATCCCACGACGCACGGCGATCCTGCCGCTGCGCGCAAGTACGGCAAGCGCCACGCGGAACTCCGCCCCATCGTCGCGGCATACACGACGTGGCTGCAGCTCGGTGAGGACATCGCTGCAGCGAAGGAACTCGCGGACGAAGACGCGGGATTCGCTGCCGAAGTCGAATCGTTGACCGCACAACGCGAGGACACTGCAGCACGCTTGGGCGATCTCCTGCTTCCGCGCGATCCGCTCGATGCATCGGACTGCATCGTGGAGATCAAGGCCGGTGAAGGCGGTGAGGAATCCGCGCTGTTCGCTGGCGATTTGCTGCGCATGTATCTGCGGTGGGCGGAACGACGCGGTTGGAAGACCGAGATCCTCGATGCCGAAGAATCCGATCTCGGCGGATACAAGGACGTGAGTGTTGCCGTGAAGGCGCGCGGTGCCGGTGAGCCCGATGCTGCGCCGTACGCCAACCTGAAGTTCGAAGGCGGTGTGCATCGCGTGCAGCGCGTTCCCGTCACGGAATCGCAGGGCCGCATCCACACATCGGCCGCGGGCGTGCTGGTGCTGCCCGAAACCGAAGACGTCGAAGTCGAGATCAACGACGCCGACCTCCGCATCGACGTTTATCGCTCGTCGGGTCCCGGCGGCCAGAGTGTGAACACCACCGACTCCGCAGTGCGCATCACCCACGTGCCCACCGGCATCGTGGTGTCTTGCCAGAACGAGAAGTCGCAGCTGCAGAACAAGGAATCGGCGATGCGCATCTTGCGCGCACGGTTGATCGCGGCCGAGCAGGAGAAGCGTGACGCGGAGGCATCGGCCTCGCGCAAGGCGCAAGTTCGCACCGTGGACCGCTCGGAGCGCATCCGCACCTACAACTTCCCGGAGAACCGCATCTCCGACCACCGCGTGAACTACAAGGCGAACAACCTCGACCGGGTGCTGGACGGCGATCTCGACGCCGTTGTTGAAGCGCTGCAGACGGCCGACCGCGAAGAGCGCATGAAAGCAGGCGCGTGACCGTTCGGCGAGTTCTGGGGGCGTTTGCCCGTCTCGGCCAGTTGACTACGGAACGTGCAAGTTGTTGCAGGAATGGGGGCAATATTTTGAGACGTATCTGGCTGCAGGTCCTCGCCGCCCTTGCGGTTCTCGCTCTGGGTGTGGCCCCAAGCATCGGCGCTGCTCGCAAGCAACTTGCGTCACCCAAGAACGTCGTCGCCTCAGCAACTTCGAAGACGTCCATCACTGTGACGTTCTCATCAGTGCCGGACGCTGACTCGTACACGGTCTACATCTATGGCGCAACGGGCAAGAAAGCCGAACCTCGTTACGAAGCCGAAAGCGGCGTCGAATTCAATGGTCTCTCGGTGTGCACCGGTTACCGAATCTCCGTCCAAGCGGTGAGCGCATCTGGGTCAGCGCTGAGTTCGGTCCAGAGTGGCAAAGCGGACGTGACCACGCAGTGCAACGCTCCATACATCCCAACCTTCGATGCCACAGTGCCAACTTCCGATGGATACACGGTGCAGGTGACGAACTACGACCCTGCATACTCGTGGACGACTTCGGTCACAGCAGGAACTGCCAGAATCGACGGAAGCGGCCTCGTCACCGTGAGTGGCGTGAATGCAGGAGTTTCGACGACTCTGACAGTCACGGCATCTCGGGCGTCTTACAGCGACGGCAGCGCGAGTGTCACTGCTCTCGCAGGGCTGCCAATCTCGAAGTGGATCGGTGGGGGCGACTTCACCATTGAGTTCTGGGTGAAACCTACCATCAACTATGCAGAGGCGGGACGTCAAGAGCTCGTGGCATTCACCAACTCAGCAATATCTGATCGATTGGACATCACCTACGAGGGCAACGCTTGGAATATCTACACGGGCCCGTCGATCCCGGCCCGCTTCGGCGACTTCTACCTGATGTCGGTCGCTGCGCCTGCGCCGACCCCGAATGTCTGGACGCATGTGGCACTCACCAGGCAGTCCGGAACAGTTCGCTTGTACGTGGCTGGCAGCCAAGTTGGCTCCGATACGTCTGGTGCAGGCAACCTCTCTGGGCTGAACCGGCTTCAAATTGGTGCGGACGTTAACGCTCCTACGTGCAACTGCAATTTCGCCACTGGTTTGTTGTCCAACGTTCGGGTACTGGACGGCACGGCCTTGTACACCGGGAGCACCTACGCAATTCCCGTGAGCAAGCTCACGGCCATAGCAGGGACCACGTTCTTGTTGACGCCTCTCCTGGGCAGTGCATTACTGAATAGCGTGTCGCTGACTGGCAGCATCTATTACTGGCAGGACATCGTGATCGTGAACGGGCAGCCCACTTTCAGTGCGTTCACGGCATCAGGTGGTACCGGAGAGGTGCTCACAAGTCCTGACGCTCCATTCTGAGTCCGCTCGTAGTCGACGAGCGGATTCAATGTCCCAGCGTGCCGCCATTCCGATCGGCGAATGTGCTTTCATGTCACTCCCGTACGTCAGACAGGACGCAGCATGACCACCGCACGCTCGCTGCTCATCGACGCCACCCAGCGATTGACTGCGAGTGGCATCGAATCAGCGCGAACCGATGCCGAACTCCTGCTCTGTCACGTGCTCGATGTCTCGCGGGCGCGCTTGTTGACTGTTGACGAACTCACGCGCGAACAGCGGATGCGCTTCGAAGGGCTGCTCTCGAAGCGGATGTCGCGCTACCCGCTGCAACACCTCACCGGGCTCGCACCATTCCGCTACCTCGAACTCGACATCGGACCCGGGGCGCTCGTGCCACGTCCCGAGACGGAAGTCGTCGTCGAAACAGCGGTGCGGCACCTCCGCACACTGCC
>CAXBQV010000066.1:0-9699 GCA_963978265.1 uncultured bacterium
CACGAATCCAGTACCGCCGGCGCTGGACGTAGAGCATCAGTACAAGTCCGACCAGCCCCGCACCATCCATTCGGCAACGGCACGAGGCGCGGGCGAACGCCTGTGCTGTGCGCCCGCCGAGGGTGGAGCACTTCGTCCAGACCACCACCCGCCGGCTCTGACCGGTTTTGCACGGATTTTGCTATTGCAAAGGATTCGCAATAGCCTCATTGCATGAGTGCCGCCAAAGCCCTACGTGAGCATCTTCGCTTCACGCGCGACGAGCTTCCCACCTTGTGGGCCATCTTCGGGGTCGTTGCGTTCCTCCACGTCGCGGGCTGGGGCTTGTTCGCCTACTACAACTCGCAGCCGGAGTACTCCACCCTCGCAAACAGCAAAGGCGTGCTCGTGTACGCGGGTGCGGGTGCGCTGGCGTACTCGTTTGGACTCCGGCACGCATTCGACGCTGACCACATCTCCGCGATCGACGACACCACGCGACTCATGCTCGCAAAGCAGCGCAAGCCGCTCGCGGTCGGATTGTTCTTCTCGCTCGGCCACTCCACGATCGTGTTCCTCCTGTCGGCGTTCGTCGCCGTCGCCGCGAAGAAGGCCGTCGAATTCCAGGCGTCGTTCCAGGAGACCGGCGGCATCATCGGCACATCGGTCTCTGCCTTCTTCCTCTACCTCGTCGGCATCCTCAACCTCGTGATCCTCGTAGGTATCTGGAAGGTATGGCGAAAGGCCAAGTCCGGACAGTTCTCGCACGAGCACCTCAACGAATTGCTGAACGATCGCGGCCTCATGCGCCGGATCTTCCGCGGCTGGTTCAAGAACGGCTTCGATCATGCGTGGCAGATCTACCCGGTCGGTGTGCTCTTCGGGCTCGGCTTCGACACGGCAACCGAGGTAGCGCTGCTCGGACTGTCGGCGACAGCGGCTATCGGCACCGTCGGCGGCGTCCTGCCACCACTCGCCATCATCGCGCTGCCCCTGATCTTCGCTGCCGGTATGTCGATGATGGATGCGCTCGACGGCATCTTCATGACGAAGGCCTACGGCTGGGCGTTCACGTCGCCGCTGCGCAAGATCTACTACAACCTCACCACCACCGGGTTGTCCATCTTTGTCGCGCTCGTGATCGGCACCATCCAGGTAGTTGCCGTGCTGTCGGAGAAGACAGATATCGAAAACCTGCCCGTGTTCTCGACAATTGCCGCTATCGACCTTGGCGGCATCGGCTACTTCATCGTGCTCTCATTCGTAGCCGCATGGGTGGCCTCAGTGCTCATCTGGAAGTACGGACGCTACGAAGAGCGCTACTCCTCGGGCATCGCCGAGACGACGCATACCCACGAGCAACTGGATCTCACGTGACCGAATGCACGCCGGAGACGCCGAACGCGTGTGCGGCGAACATGGGTCTCATCCATCTGCAAGCAGGCGATCTCGTCGGTGCATACCGCTATTTCAAGCCACTGGCGGAAGCCGGCGATCAATCGGCAATCCGACAACTCGTCGAGATCTGCGTACGCGCCGGCGATGAAGTGCGCGCGGATCAGTGGCGCGCCTACGCCTCTGCAAATTGAGAGTCGTAGAGCTTCTTGTAGAAGCCGCCGCTGGCGATGAGTTGCTCGTGCGAGCCCTGCTCGACGATCCGGCCGTGGTCCATCACGAGAATCGTGTCGGCATTGCGAATCGTTGAAAGCCGATGGGCGATCACGAAGCCGGTGCGACCGTGGCGGAGTCGGTTCATCGCCTCCTGGATGAGCACCTCCGTGCGCGTATCGACGTTCGACGTCGCCTCGTCGAGGATGAGCACGGTCGGATCGGCGAGGAATGCGCGCGCGATCGTGAGCAACTGGCGTTCGCCCACCGAGATGTTCGTTGCGTCGTCATCGAGCACCGTGTCGTAGCCGTTTGGCAATGTGCGGATGAAGTGATCCGCATGCGCTTCCTTGGCGGCCTCGATGATCTCCGCATCGGACGCGCCGGTTCGGCCATACGCGATGTTCTCGCGGATGGTGCCGTTGAACAGCCAGGTGTCCTGGAGCACCATGCCGAAGTGGCTCCGGAGATCCTCTCGTGCGATGTCGCGGGTATCGACGCCATCGAGCGTGATTCGACCCTCGTCGATGTCATAGAACCGCATCAGCAGATTCACGATGGTGGTCTTGCCGGCACCGGTCGGACCGACGATCGCCACCGTCTTGCCCGGCTCGACACGGACGTTCACGTGATCGATGAGGGGCTGGTCGGGCAGGTAGCGGAACGACACGTTGTCGAGCACGACTTGGCCGCGCGGTTCCACCAGTCGTTGCTTGGAGCCACGGAGTTCGAGCTCCTCTTCGACCGCGTCAAGTACCTCGAAGACGCGTTCCGCAGATGCCAGACCGGACTGCACCTGGTTGGCGAGAGCAGCGATTTGGCCCAGTGGCATTGTGAATTGTCGTGAGTACTGGATGAATGCCTGCACGCCGCCGAGTGACAACTGGCCGTTCGCCACGCGGATGCCACCCAGAATCGCGATGATGACGTAGTTCAGGTTCCCGACTGCCTGCATGAGCGGCATCATGATCCCGCTCAGGAACTGCGCCTTGCGGCTCGATTCGAAGAGTGCGTCATTGAACTCGTCGAACTCCTTCAGCGCTGTACCGCGGCGGTTGTAGGCAAGCACGATGGCGTGACCTGTGTGCATCTCCTCGACGTGGCCGTTGACCTTGCCGGTCTCACGCCACTGCGCCGCGAACTGCACCTGCGATCGCTTGGCGATCGCGGCCGTCATCCCGATCGATACGGGGACGATCACGAGTGACACGATGGCAAGAATCGGTGAGATGAAGAACATCACGACGAGCGTGCCGACCACCATGAGGACCGAGTTCAGCAACTGATTCAGGCCCTGCTGGAGGGTATTGCCGATGTTGTCGATGTCGTTGGTGACCCGCGACAACAGGTCACCCCGGGATTGCCCATCGACGTACTTGAGTGGGACGCGGCCAAGCTTGTACTGCACGTCGTGGCGGAGCTCGAACACCGTCTGTTGTGCGACACCCGCCATCAGCCAACCGCTCACCCAGTTGAGCAGCGCCGCCAACACATACAGTGCAACGACGATGTAGATGATCCGGCCGACGGCGGTGAAGTCGACGCCGACGCCGGGCGTTACATCCATGCTGGCGAGCATGTCTGCGAAACGGGTCTTTCCCTGGGCGCGCAACCCCGCGACGATCGTTGCCTTGTCCATACCGGCCGGCAGCTTCGAGCCGATGAGCCCGTTGAACACGTGCGTCGTTGCATCGCCGAGCAGCTTGGGACCGAGCAAACCGGTGCCGGTGGCCGCTGCGGTGAGGAACAGCACGAGAAAGAGCACCCGACGTTGGCGGTCGAGCCGCTGCAACAGCCGACCAGCAGCCGCTTTTGCGTTGGTAGCGGTACCACCGGGTGCGCCCATGCGCCCGAACGGCCCGTGGCCTGGGCCGGGACCGCCACCGCGTGCTGCCGCCGCTGGACCGCCTCGCATCATGCTCATGCGGACACCCCCAGCTGCGAACCGACGATCTCCTGGTACGCAGTGCACGTGCGCAGGAGTTCGTCGTGGGTGCCGATACCCGCAATCGAGCCCTCGTCGAGGACGATGATCTGGTCCGCGTGGAGCACTGTGCTCACGCGTTGCGCAACCACGAGCACGGTGGAGCCGTGCATCTCGTGCTGGAGCGCGGCCCGCAGCCGTGCGTCGGTTGCTGCGTCGAGCGCACTGAAGCTGTCGTCGAGCACGTAGATATCCGGCTTGCGCGCGAGGGCGCGAGCAATCGCAAGGCGTTGGCGCTGACCGCCGGACAGGTTCTGCCCGCCTTGTGCAACCTCGTAGTCCAGTCCACCTTCGAACTCGCGGACGTAGTCGGCGGCCTGCGCAATCTCCAATGCCCGCCAGACTTCATCGTCGGTGAGAGCAGGCGCACCGAACTTCACGTTCTCGCGGATGGTGCCGCCGAAGAGATACGCCCGCTGCGGCACCAGACCCATGCTCGCGTACAGCGTTTCCAATGACTGCTCGCGCACATCGGTGCCACCAACCAGCACCTGGCCGGCACTCACGTCGAAGAAACGGGCAAGCATGCCGATCACCGTGGTCTTGCCGGATCCCGTGCCGCCGACGATGGCGGTGAACGCTCCGGGTCGAATGTCGAAGTTCAGGTTGCGCAGCACCGGTTCCTCGGCGCCGGGGTAGCGGAAGTCGACGTCCTTGAAGGAGATGGTCCCCCGTTCGGTCTGCGGCTTGGGGTCGACCGGATCGACGATCGCCGGCTGCACATCAAGCACTTCCTGAATGCGCTCGGCCGAAGCCGCAGCACGTGGAATCAGAATGACCGCCATCGTCGCCATCATCACTGAGAACAGGATCTGCATCAAGTACGAGATGAATGCGCCGATATCGCCGATTGTCATCTCGCCGGAGTCGACGAGATGTGCACCGAACCAGACGACGCCGATGGTTGAGAAGTTAAGAATAAGCGTGAGGACCGGCATGGCGAGCGCGAAGGTGCGGTTGATGCTGAGGGAGGTGTTCTTCAGTGCCTCATTCGCCTCACTGAAGCGGGCGCGCTCGAAGTCGTCACGAACAAATGCCCGGATGACTCGCACGCCGTTGATCTGCTCGCGCAGGATTCCGTTGATGCGGTCGATGCGGGTCTGGATGATACGGAACTGTGGGATCGCCACTTTCATCATCGCGCCGATGACGAGCGCCATGGCGGGAACCGCCACGGCGATGAGGAGTGACATGTGACCGTTCGTGCGCAGCGCCATGATGATGCCGCCGATCATGGTGAGCGGCGCGCTGAGCAGCATGGACAGGAGCACCGTCAGCAGCAGCTGCACCTGCTGGATGTCGTTCGTGTTGCGGGTGATGAGCGACGGCGTGCCGAAGCGGTCGACCTCCTGGGCCGTGAAGCCGAGCACTTTGGCGAAGACGTCGCGGCGGAGTGCGCGGGCGAAGGCCATCGAGACAAAGGCGTTGTGCCATGCCGACCACACGGCAAGCGCCATCGAGACGATGGTGAGCACGAGCATCCACCCGCCGACCTGCCAGATGTACGCGATGTCGCCGGTGGAGACGCCCTGATTGACGATATCCGCGTTCAGTCGTGGCAGGTACAGGCTGATGATCGCCTGGATGAGGACGAGCACCGAGATGAGTACAACCCGGCCTTGATACGGCTTCGTATAGCTACGGAGCAGTCGGAACAGCATGAAGACTCCCTACTGCAGGAGCCTAGACCAGTTTCGGATGAGAGGAACTCATGCGCATTCGCGTTGCTCGGCCTATGACAGCGCGGCGCGGATGGCCTTTGTATGTGCAGGCGTGGATCCGCAGCACGAGCCGACAATGTTGATGCCGAGAGCGCGCATGGTCTTGGCGAACTCACCCATCTCCGCCGGCGTCCCCGTGTACTGGAAGTCACCGTCGATAAGTTGGGGTAACCCAGCATTCGACTGCGTGATAAGGAATGTTCCCGGTTCGCGGGCCTCCGCCATCTCCGTGGCGATGATGAGCATTTCATCGGTACCGCGACCGCAGTTCGCACCGATGACACGCACACCGAGTGCGGTGAGTGTCTTCACGGCGACGGCCGGCTTCACACCCATCATCGTTCGCAAGTTGGTGTCGAACGAGAAGGTGGCGATGATCGGCAGCTGCGGCGCTACCTGTTTCGCGGCATTGACGGCGGCCTCGACTTCGCCGAGGTCGCTCATGGTCTCGATGAGGATTGCATCGACGCCGCCATCCACGAGTCCCTGCATCTGCTCTGCGAAGAGCGTCGTTGCTTCGTCGGGTGTCATCGTGCCCATCGGCTCCATGAGTTCCCCGAGCGGACCGACATCACCCATCACGTAGACGCCGGGATGCCGGTCTGCGACCCGACGCGCCACCTGCGCACCGGCCTTGTTCAGTTCGTGGCAGCGGTCCTGCAGGTCGTGCATCTGCAGACGCGGACGCGTGCCGCCAAACGTGTTCGTCGTGATGAGGTGCGCACCGTTTGCTGCGTACTCCTCGAGGATGCCTTCTACGACGTCGGCATGCTCGACGTTCCACAACTCCGGCGCACCGCCGTCGGTAAGTCCGTGCTGCTGGAGCATCGTTCCCATGGCACCGTCGGAGACGAGGACGCCGTTCTCGAGTGCTGCATACAGATCGGCCACGTCAGGCTCCATTCAGTGCGTCGAGCATGCCCGCGAGGGCATCGTCGTTGAATTGCGCGTCAAGCTCGGCAGCGACGCGTTCCGCCACCTCGGCGGGAGTTCCATCGCCGGGCATCCACGGTGACTTCGCCCAACCCGCAAGGTACGCATCTGCATCGACCTCGCCCATGCGCATGGCTGCTTCGTCGATTGCTTCCTGGAAGCGTGCAGCGAGTTGGACTTTCGCGATCACATCACCCTCGCGAGCGGTCACCAATGAGGGGATCTCATGCCAGTGCGTGATCTGGTACTCGGTCATGCGGGGAGTGTAACGAGGCTCAGTCCTCGAAGAGTGTCCAGTGCTCCACAGTCGGAGGCTCGGCAAAGAACGGTCCGATATGCGAGCGCCACTCGGGGAACAGTGGCCCCTCACGGAAATCGACCATGTGGTTCTCGACACTGTCCCAGCCGAGTGCAAGCAGGAAGGTCGACGGCCGCTCGATGCCACGATGCACGTGCATCATGTTGAAGCCCTTCGCCTTGGCGACGACCTGCTTGGCCTCCTCGAGCGCTGCCAGGAACGCCTCTTCCTGACCCTCGTGCACGGTCATGAATGCGGTTTCGATGATCATTCGAACTCCCTGGTGATGGCATGCCGTTGTGCGCGGTGGGGATGGAGGACATATGACATGAGTGCGGCGATCGCGAGCATGACGCCGGTGAGCGAGAGCGCGATCGGTAGTGAGTAGAGCTGACTGATATTTGCGAGTGCGATTCGGCACACCATGCCCGAGACTGCGACGATGACGCCGATGCGCGCGATTGCGCGTGCACTCGGAAGTCCGGGAATTGCGCCCGCGGCGGTGACCCAGGCCGGCGCCATGACGGCGACACCGGCACCCATGCATCCATACGCAATACAGCTGTAGACGAGCGCCAGTGCAGGGTTGTCTGCCCCAGTTCGGGTAGCGAGGAACAGGAATGCAAGGAAGCCGCTCGCGCCGACGAGACCGAACCACCGCACGACCGTTGCGAGTGTGTATCGGTCCACGAACGTCGGTGCAAAGAATCGTCCGAGCATCTGGAACACCATGAACACTGCGAAGCCGTACCCATTGGGTCCGACGGCGACGCCGAAGTCCTCCTTGAGCAGTACCGAGCTCCAGTCGCCGACGGCAATCTCCGGAACCAGCGCCATCACATTCGCGGTTGCGACGGTGACGAGGAACAACACCGCGCCGCGCGGGATGCGCTCATGCTGTTGCAGCTGCGACGCGTCGTTGGTGGGTCGGTCGTCAAGATGGGTTGGCAGCAAGTTCGATGTCAACGAGTAGAAACCGACCAGACTGACTGCAACGCCGGTCGACAGCGCGGCAAGCGGTGGAACGAAGGGTGCGATGAGACTCGAGATGACGCCAGCAGTCATCGTGCCGATGCTCCAGAATGCATGCGCACGGGGCATGAACGATCGGCCGAGTCCCTGTTCCACAAGTGCGCCTTGACTGTTGATCCCGACGTTCTGGATCGACCAGGCGATGCCACCGGTGAACGCAACCGCTGCCAGCCACAGCGTGGTGGGTGCGAGGGCGTTGGTGACGTTGTTGATGAGGATGAACGCGATGGCGGTGCGTGCGACCGGTTTGCTGCCGAACCGGTGCACAAGTCGTCCACCGGTTGCGTTGCCGATCATGGCACCGAGTCCGCCGATGGCGATTGCGGTGCCGTAGCTCGAGTCACCGGCGCCGATGCCGGCCTTGATCTCGGCCAAACGCGGTACGAGCATGCCGACAGGAACACCCATGAAGAAGAACCCCCACTGCACTGCCTTGCGGGCGGATTCGTAGGGGTTGTTCACGAGACGAGGCTACCTCAGTGCTGAGCGAGTGCCACCGTCACTGTGTGCGAGTAGAACTCGAGCGCAGCGAGTCCTTGTTCGCGCATGCCATAGCTCGACATCTTCTCCCCACCGAATGGAGCGTAGAAGTCGACGCCCGAGGTCGATGCATTGATCTTCACCAGACCCGTGTCGGCCATCGCACACAACGAGGTGATCTGATTGAGGTCGCGGCCGTGGATTGAGGTCACCAATCCGTACTCGACGCTGTTCGCCATCTCGATCGCCTCTTCCGGCGTCGACGCGCGATGCATGGTGACGATCGGGCCGAACGTCTCGTTGCATGACAGGGGATGGTTTGCGGCGAGCCCGTCGATGATCGCCGGCTCGACGAAGAATCCGTTCGCGGGAACATCGCCGTGCAGGATCGTGCCGCCGGCGGCTTTTGCTCCTGCGAGTGCCGTTTGCATGTCGGCGAGCGACGCCGCATTGATCACCGGGCCGACGGTGACGGCGGGGTCTGCGGGGTCGCCCTTCTTCAGCGCCTTGACGGCGTTCACAAATGGTGTTGCGAAATCGCCGTCTCCGACGACGATCACGCGCGACGTGGCGGTGCACTTCTGTCCGGCGAACCACATCGCTGCGCCGGCAATGATGGCGGCAGTCTTCTCATAGTCCGCATCGGCCAGCACGATCGCTGCGTTCTGTCCGCCCATCTCGGCCTGCACTGGCACGTTGCGCGCAGCTGCCGTCATCACGATCTGCCGTCCGACGGCGGTCGAACCGGTGAAGGAGATGATGTCGGCGTTGGCGGTGAGCGCGTTACCTGCCCCGGACCCGGTGCCGACCACCACTTGGAACAGGCCGTCGGGGAAGTGCGGAGCGAACAACTCCTGCAGGAACAGCGCGCAGCCGAACGCTTCTTGCGACGGCTTCATTACGACCGCGTTGCCGGCCGACAGCGCCGGTACAGCTTTCCAGAGTGGAATCGCGATCGGGAAGTTCCACGGTGTGATGAGTCCGGCGACGCCGTGCGGGCGGCGTTCGGACCAGAGCATCACGTTCGTGGAGGGTGGGAACACGTCGCCCTTCGGCATGAACGATGCCTGCGCGTAGTACCGGAGGATCGAGACACCGCGTGCGACCTCACCCTTGGATTCGGTGATCGGTTTTCCCACTTCACGCATCGCGAGCATGGCAACGTCGTCGGCCCGCGCCGCCAGCGCTTCGCCTGCTGCATGTAGCGCTGCGGCGCGTGCTGCGGCACCCATCGCCCACCACTGCTTCTGCGCAGCGCGGGCCTTCGCGAACGCTGCGTCCACGTCGGCGGCGGAAGCCGGTGCAACGCTGGCAATGACGTCGTCGGGATTCTGGGGGGAACGCGAAATGATCATCACAGCTCAAATCCGGTTGGGAACGGGTCGTTCTCGTCATAGAGGTATTCGGCGCGCCCGGTTACCCAGGCGCGGCCCTTGATGGTGGGAATCACCGCAGGCATTCCCTTCACGTCGGTCTCCTCGATGAGGCGGCCGATGAAGTGGGTGCCGATGAAGGACTCATTCGTGAAGTCCTGGTTGAGCGACAGCAGCCCCTTCGCGTGCAGCTGCGCCATCCGCGCACTCGTTCCGGTACCGCAGGGGGAGCGGTCGAACCAGCCGGGATGAATGGCCATGGCATGTCGCGAGTACCGCGCATCCGAGCCC
>CAXBQV010000067.1:0-9639 GCA_963978265.1 uncultured bacterium
CCTGGCTCGCAACCCCGGTGCTGACCGCCACGTCGACGAACACGCAGACGTCGCTGTCCATCAACTCCTTGAACAAGAAGAACAACACGTACTTCTGGGTGCGGAACTACGGCACCTTCGCCTTGCAGTCATTCACGATTGCGCAGGTCGTGGCTCCAACCGGGCAATCACCGACAGTGGAGATCCACTATTGCAGTGGAACATGGGATGTCATGAAGGACCTCTGCAGCGGGACACTGACCGTTCTGCTCTCCACGGGTGACGGATTGTCGGGCTCAGCGCTGGTCCCAATCGCGATTCCCGTGGGCGGCAGCATTGAACTGGCCGCACATCCCACGAAGAACGGTATGGCGACAACGATTTCGGCGAATGTGAGTCGGGCCAACATCCGTGCTGCTCGCACAAGTCATGCCTGAGTGCGCCCGGAAGGACTCGAACCCTCAGCCGACCGGGTAGAAACCGGTTGCTCTATCCATTGAGCTACGGGCGCTCAGCGCACAGTTTACGGACGGTCATACCAACGGGTTGCGATACCGAGGAAGACGACCGGGATCGTTGCAACGGCGCAGACGGCGACATATCCCGACAGGGCGAGTACCACGCCTGCAAGCGCACCACCGAGTGCTCCCGCACCATTCATGAACAGATCGGATGTCCCCTGCACACTCGGACGGTCATCGACGGGAAGTGATTCCGCCAGCAACGCAGAACCGGACACCATCGTCATCGACCAGCCGAGTCCGAGGAGGAACAGGCCGAAGCCGAGCTTCGTGGCATCGTCGGCCGCAGCGGTCGCCGCGATGAGCGCGGCGAGCATCAGCGTGACGACGCCGCACTGGATCACGCGCACGCGACCCCAGCGATCACTCAAACTTCCGAAGACAGGCGCCAGTGCGTACATGCCGAGAATGTGCACGCTGATCACAAGCCCGATGACGGTCAGTGACACGTCGACATGTTTCATGTGCACCGGTGTCATCACCATGATGCCCACCATCGCGATATGCCCGGTGACAATTGCGCCGAGTGCGATCTTCGCGGCGGATGACTGTCTGATGAGCTGCAGGGCGTGCCGGAAATTGCGGGGGGCAGGCGGCTTCTCCTCGCCTGCGAGTTTCACCGACAGGAGATACGGATCAGGGCGGAGGAAGAGAAAGACCACGATTGCCGCCGCGAGCAGCATGGTCCCGGAGAACAGGTACGGCCCGACGAGCGCCGGCAACCGCAGCAATTCCGCAATGTGCCCCGACCACCCGAGCAGGTTCGGTCCGAGCACCGACCCGATGGTGGACGCCCACATCACGATCGCAAGGTCACGACCGCGACGCGACGGTTCGGCAAGGTCGACGGCTGCGAACCGCAATTGGTAGGCAGCAGCCGTCGCCGCGCCCGCAAGCATCGTGCCGATGAGGATCAGCGGAATCACCCGCACCGTGCCGCCGAGCACTGCGAGAAACGCACCCATCGCCCCGATGCTGTACCCGGTGAGGACCGTCCGCCGCCGTCCGCCGCGACTGGTGAGGCGGGAGAGCGGAAGCGCCATGAGCGCTGCACCCGTGACAGCAAAGGTCTGCGCGAGACCGGAGAGCGCTTCGCTTCCGGAGACGTCGAACATGAGCAGTGCACCTGCTGGCACCGCCCCTGCAACGCCGACGCCCGCGACGACCTGGGAGACCGACAGCGTTGTCAGCGTGCGGCGTTGCGTGGATTCGCGGACATCGGTCATGGAGAGACCTTATTGGGGCAAGAGCGTGTCAATGGCGTTCTGGAAGTCAGCAAGCGCGTCGTCGCTGAACAGCACGAAATGCACGCTGTCGAACGGATAGAACAATGAAGTATCGATGACCGCCTGGACGGCGATGGGCGCCGCGTCGCGCGTCTCCCATCCGTAGACGCCGCAGGAAATCGCCGGGAATGCGAGCGTTCGGGCTCCGGCCTCGTAGGCGCAGCGCATGGAGTTCACGTGCGCAGCGCGTAGCAGTTCGACGCCGCCATCGGGGTAATGGTCATGAATCGGACCGACGGTATGGATCACCCATTTGGCGGGAAGCGCGTAGCCCTTCGTGCTCACTGCATGCCCTGTGGGCAGGCCATCGGGGAGTACCGAACTGCGCACGCGGCGGCATTCCTCGAGCAGTTGGGGTCCGGCCGCTCGATGGATGGCGCCGTCGACGCCACCACCGCCGAGGAGACTGCTGTTCGCGGCGTTCACGATGGCGTCGATGCTCAACGTGGTGATGTCGCCGCGGAAGGCGGAAATCACAGTCACCCATCCACAGTACGAGTTCCGACGCCAGACATCCACGATGCGCGCGGCACCCGGTCCCGACGTTGCCGGTTCCGCGCAGGCTGCCACCATCCATGAACAGGAGGAACAATGAATGACATCCCGATCACGATCGTTGGCAACGTCTGCACCGATCCGAACATGACCCCCACCACTGCCGGTGTCCCGCGCGCCACGTTTCGGGTCGCGAGCAACCCGCGTCGACTCAAAGACGGCGTCTGGGTCGATGGTGATCCCACCTACGTCACGGTGATCTGCTTTCGCAGCCTCGCCGAGAACGTCGTCGCATCGATCGGCAAGGGTGACCCGATTGTGGTGACCGGGCGGCTGCGTACCCGCGAATGGACCGGGGAGAAGCAGGGTCTCAGCGTCGAGATCGATGCAACGTCGGTTGGTTTCGACCTCGCCAGAGGAACTGGCGCATTCGTCCGTGCCCGACGTGAGTCGAATGCGATTGGTCCGGCAGACGCCGAGCTCGTTGCACGTGCAGTCGAGGCGGGGCTGACGGCGACAGCGATTCCGAGCGAACTGCGCACGCGGGCTGCCTGATCGGCGTTGCAGCGAGGGCCGCGGGTGTTCCCGCGGCCCGTCGTCACGTCAGGGCGCGAAGGCGTTCGAGCAGCGGTGGGTGCGTGTAGTTGAACCGCACGTACCAGGGATGTGGATTCAGGTTCGAGAGTGCGTCTGCGGAGATCTTCCGCAGACCGCTCGCAAGCGCTTCCGCCGAATCGGTGCGCTTGGCAAATGCATCCGCTTCGAATTCGCGACGCCGCGACAGACTGTTGTTGACCAACCCCTGCAGCATGCCGATCGGCGAATAGAGCAGGAAGAAGGCAAATGCGGCGAGATGGAAACTTGGACGGGTCGTGCCGAGCGACCCAGAGAGTGCCGGATAGCGCAGCAACCAGCCCAGCAGTGCCAGCATCGCGAAGGACTCGGCACTCGTGAGCACGAACATCGACAGCGAGTGCTTGCGCTTGTAGTGCCCCACTTCGTGCGCCAGGACCGCCACGATCTCGTCGGTCGACAGCTTCTCGACGAGCGTGTCGAACAGCACGATCATCTTCGTCCGACCAAGGCCGGCGAAGAACGCGTTGGCCTTGGTCGACCTGCGCGAGCCGTCCATCACGGACAAGGTGCCGATGGCGTATCCCTGGCTGGTGCAGTACGCGATGATCCGGTTGCGCAGTTCGCCTTCCGGAACCGGGGTCAGCGTGTTGAAGAGTGGCAGGATCAGCGAGGTTCCGAACATGAACATGAAGAGCGAGAAGCCGGCGATCACGAGCCACGCCACGATCCAGAAACTGTCGCCGAGCTGCTGGTAGATCCACAGAATGAGCGTGAGGATCGTTCCTCCGATGAGCGTCGTCAACACCGTCGACTTGATCGTGTCGAGCACAAAGGTCTTCCAGGTCGTCTTGTTGAACCCGAACCGAGCCTCAACCGCAAACGTGTTGTACAGCGAGAACGGCAGGGAGATCCACCAACTGATCACCGACAGGCTCGCGATGAAGAGCAGGGACACCGAGATTTCCTGCGTAACGATGCCGCGGACCCAGGCGTCGAGATCGGCCAGCCAACCGAAACCGAGCGCGAACAGCAGCGCGACCGTGCTGACGGTGGAGGAGACGAAGGAAAGTCGGTGCTTCGCGGCACCATAGGCGAGCGATCGCTCGCGCTCGGCTGCGTCGTAGAGATCGGCAATCTCCGGGTCCAACGGTTGCCGTGCCGAACGCTGGTTCAGGAAGCCGAGGACCTCCTCCAACACATATCCGAGGACGACGATCACGATCAGTGCGGTGAGCAGCATGCGGTGATGGTAGTCGTGGCACCGCCCCTAGGATTGCGGGCTATGGCTGAGTTCATCTACACGCTCAAGAAGGCGCGCAAGGCTCACGGCGACAAGGTCATCCTCGACGACGTCACGCTGATGTTCCTGCCCGGCGCCAAGATCGGCGTCGTCGGCCCGAACGGCGCGGGCAAGTCGACGCTCCTCAAGATCATGGCCGGTGTCGAGCAGGTCTCGAACGGCGAGGCCTACCTCAGCCCCGGCTACACCGTCGGCATGCTCATGCAGGAGCCCTTGCTCGACGAGTCGAAGACCGTCCTCGGCAACGTCGAGGAGGGCGTCGCCGAATCGAAGGCGATGCTCGAGCGCTTCAACGCGATCTCGGCCGAAATGGCGGATCCGAATGCCGACTACGACGCCCTCCTGGCGGAGATGGGCAAACTGCAGGAGGCCATCGACCACAAGAACCTGTGGGATCTCGACAACCAACTCGAAATGGCGATGGACGCGCTGCGCTGCCCACCGGCCGATTCGGAGATCTCCGTCCTGTCCGGAGGCGAGAAGCGTCGCGTCGCACTCTGCAAGCTGCTGCTGCAGCAGCCTGATCTGCTCCTGCTCGACGAACCCACGAACCATCTCGACGCCGAATCCGTGCAGTGGCTCGAGCAGCACCTCGAGAAGTACCCGGGCACTGTCATCGCGATCACGCACGATCGCTACTTCCTCGACAACGTCGCCCAATGGATCCTCGAACTGGACCGTGGTCGCACATACCCGTATGAGGGCAACTACACCACGTATCTCGAGACGAAGAAGACGCGCCTCAAAGTCGAGGGCCAGAAGGATGCCAAGCTGCAGAAGCGGCTGAGCGACGAACTCGAATGGGTCCGCTCCAACGCAAAGGCCCGGCAGACGAAGAGTCGTGCACGCCTCGACCGGTACGAGGAGATGGCGTCCGAAGCGGAGAAGACCCGGAAACTCGACTTCGAGGAAATCCAGATCCCGCCGGGTCCGCGGCTCGGTTCGACCGTCGTCGAGGTCAACGGTCTGACGAAGGGTTTCGACGACCGCATCCTCATCGACAACCTGTCGTTCACGCTTCCCCGCAACGGCATCGTCGGTGTGATCGGTCCCAACGGCGTCGGCAAGACCACGCTCTTCCGCATGATTGTCGCTGCCACGGAACAGAACACCTCCGACCCGGCGGCGATGCCCGATGGCGGCAGTATCAAGATCGGCGACACCGTGAAGTTGTCGTACGTCGACCAGGGGCGAGCGGGTCTCGATCCTGAGAAGTCGTTGTGGGAAGTGGTGTCCGACGGTCTCGACTGGATCAAGGTCGGGCAGGTGGAGATGCCGTCGCGTGCATACGTCTCCGCATTCGGATTCAAGGGCCCCGATCAGCAGAAGCCCACCGGTGTCCTGTCAGGCGGTGAACGCAACCGCCTCAATCTCGCACTCACGTTGAAGCAGGGCGGGAACCTGTTGCTGCTCGACGAACCGACGAACGACCTCGACGTCGAAACCCTCGGCTCACTCGAGAACGCCCTCCTCGAGTTCCCGGGTTGTGCCGTCATCACGTCGCACGATCGCTGGTTCCTCGACCGCATCGCCACGCACATCCTCGCCTACGAGGGTGATTCGCAATGGTTCTGGTTCGAGGGCAACTTCGAGTCCTACGAGAAGAACAAGATCGAGCGACTCGGTATCGAAGCCGCTCGTCCGCACCGCGCCACCTACCGCAAACTCACCCGCGGCTGACATGGCACGCCATCGGATTGTGATCCCGCTGCGGTGGGCCGACTTCGACGCCATGTCCCACGTGAACAACACCGCGTATCTCGAGTTCATGCAGGATGCCCGCATATCGCTCATCCACGAGATGGGGCTCGACAAGTCGTCGTTGCAGGACACCGGCCATTTCGTCGCCCGCAACGAGATCGACTACCTCAAACCGATCGACATGGATGCCCACCACGTGACCGTCGAACTCTGGGTGAGCAAGTTCGGTGGCGCGTCGTACGACGTCGCCTACGAAATCCTCGATGAGGCCGGCACTGTCTGCGCAAAGGCGAAATCGGTGATGGTGACCGTCGATGTCGCCACTGGTGCGGTCATCCGGGTACCGGACGATGTTCGCGATGCAATGAGCGAGTTCTACGAGGCCTGAGCGAACGACTTCGCCCGACCCTTCGGGATGAAGATGATCGACGCAGAGGCGGCCAGCGCCAACGCTGCCGCGACGAACCAGGCGATGCTGTAGTCGCCCTGCGTCTGCCGGATCCAACCGGAAAACGATGCTGCGACACCTGCGCCAACCATGTGCGAAGCGAACACCCAGCCGTACAGGATCCCCGAGCGTTCGAGACCGAAGGCCTCGCGGCACAACTGCACCGTCGGCGGCACCGTGGCCACCCAATCGAGGCCGTAGAACACGATGAAGAAGAGCAGCGGCCACTCGATGCCGGGTCCGAGCACCACCGGCACCGACAGCAGCGCAAGGCCGCGCAGACCGTAGTACGCGATGAGCAAGTACCGCGGATTCACGCGGTCGGTGAGCCAGCCCGATGCGATCGTGCCGATGAGGTCGAACACACCGACGAACGCGATGAGCGACGCGGCCGTGGTGGCCGGCATCCCATGGTCGTGTGCAGCGGGCACGAAATGCGTCTGGATGAGACCGTTCGTCGTCCAGCCGCACACGAAGAAGGAACCCATGAGGATCCAGAACGCACTGCTCGGCACTGCCTGTCGGAACAGCGAGAAGGTGCTCGATGCCGCATCCCACAGTCGTTTGTGCGTGATCTCCTCGGAGACGTATGACGCATCCGCGCCATAGGGCACCAGGCCGATGTCGGCGGGGCGATCACGGAGCAGCGCCCATACGAACGGAACGAGCACAAGTGATGCCGACGCCGTCGTGAGCGATGCGTATCGCCATGACTGGTGTTCAGCGAGCCATGCGAAAAGCGGCAGGAAGATCAACTGGCCGGTGGCGGACGCCGCACTGAAGATGCCCGTGACGAGACTGCGGTTCTTCACGAACCATCGATTGGCGACGATCGCACCGAAGACAACCGCCGTGGACCCGGTGCCGAAGCCGATCGCCAGACCCCAGGTGACGTACAGCTGCCAGGGGGAGTGGATGAAGACGGTGGCAGCCGATCCGAATGTGACGAGCAGCAGTGCGGTGGCGACGACCTGACGCATCTGGAAACGCTGCATGAATGCCGCAGCAAACGGCGCGGTGAGTCCGTACAGCGCCAGGTTGAGCGAGACCGCGCCGGACGTGATACCACGGGTCCAGCCGAACTCGTTTTCCAGTGGTTCCAGCAGCACACCAGTCGTCGACCGGAACGACGCCGCAGCGAGCAGCACCGCGAATGCGGTGGCGGCGACGAACCACGCCCGGTGAATCCGATGCATCAGGCTCGCAGCCACACGGTGGTATCGGATGGAATAACGAGTGTGTTCGCTGCCGTGCGCTCAATCGTCGGTTGCGATGCCACGAGCAGCGCGCCGGCATTCGGCACCTCGACATCGGACTGCCCGGTGTTCACGATCACGAGCACTGCCGGAGACCCGTCGATCGGCGGACGTTCGAATGCGAGCACCTCGTCGCCGAGCCCGAGGTCGTCGCGCCACGCCATGTCGCCGTCGCCGAGTGCCATCTCCCGCCGGCGGATGTGCAGCGCCTTGCGCGTGAGTTCGAGCATCGACGCCGGATCGCCTTCCTGCGCCTCCACCGACAATTCCCGCCAAGTCTCCGGTTGTGTGAGCCAGGCCTTCGAACCGTCGGGTCCGAATCCCAGCGAACTGCCGTCGCGCGTCCACGGGATCGGCACACGGCACCCGTCGCGACCTTTCTCGACGCCCTTCGTGCGGAACCACACCGGGTCCTGTCGTTCGCCGTCGGGGATATCGGTGATCTCGTTGAGTGCGAGTTCCTGGCCCTGCCAGATGTAGGCACTCCCGGGCAGGGCGAGCGTGAGCAGCATGCCGGCACGTGCGCGACGACGTCCGCGCTTGAAGTCCTCGTCCGTGAGTTCGTGTTCGGCGATCTGCGCCGACAACTGCGACTCCTGGTCCTCGAGGCCAAGCGCCTCCTGCTGCAGCGGTGCGTATCGCGTGACCACGCGTGGTACGTCGTGGTTCTCCAGCACCCAGGTGGTCGTGGCGCCGACGGCTTCGTCGTTCTTCAACGACTCGACGATCACTGGACGTAGCTCGCTCGCACGCCAGTTCGCTTTGAGGTATGGGAAGTTGAAGCCGGTGTGCAGTTCGTCCTCGCGCAGGTATGCAGCGAGGCGGGCAGGTGTGCCCACCCAGATCTCGCCGACGAAGATGCGGGCGGGCGAGTACGTGTCGGCGATCGCGCGCCAGCGCCGGTACACATCGTGGACTGCCGGTTGGTCCCAGTACGGACTGGGCAACTTGTCGGTGATCGTTCCATCCGCAGCGGTGACGACCGTTTCGCCGTTGTCGTCGGGATAGCCCGCGGCCTTGATGAGGCCATGGGCCACGTCGATCCGGAAACCGTCGATGCCGCGATCGAGCCAGAAGCGGAGCGTCTCGTCGAACTCGGCGGCGATATCCGGGTTGTCCCAGTTCACGTCCGGTTGGGTGTCGTCGAACAGGTGGAGGTACCAGTAGCCGGTGGGACGACCGCTCTTGTCGAGGATTCGCGACCAGGCCTCGCCGGCGAACACGGACTTCCAGTTGTTCGGCGGGAGTTCACCGTTGAGCCCCGTGCCGGGAAGCGCGTGGTACCGCGCCCATTCGGGTGAGCCGGGGGCCGTTTGCAGCGCGGCCTTGAAGAAGCGGTGTTCCGAACTCGTGTGGTTGGGGACGATGTCGATGAGCACCTTGATGCCGAGGTCATGTGCCTCCTGCACCAGTGCGACGACGTCGTCAACCGTGCCGAATCGTGGATCGATATCGCGGTAGTCCGCGACGTCGTAACCGCCGTCGTTGTCTGGTGACCGGTAGAACGGCGAGAACCAAATCGCGTCGATGCCGAGTTCTGCGAGATAGGGAAGGCGTGCGCGAACTCCAGCACAGTCGCCGTATCCGTCGCCGTCGTTATCGGCCCACGATTTCGGATAGATCTGGTAGATGACGGCGTCGCGCCACCAGTCGATGGCGCGGTGGTGGAGTACTTCGGCTGCATCGGTCATAGTGCGCCAATCCTGCCGTGTTTCTCTGCGGGAATCGAAACCGACATTCCTAGAGCAGCGGACGACCGACGCCGGGTTCCGGCGCGTTGATCATGAAGTCTGCGGCAGATACGAGGTATGCATGCAACTCGTTGCGCGATGCGGCATCACAGACGAGTGCGTCAAGGGATGCAAGCATGTGTCGCAGCCATGCGTCGCGAGCCGCTTCGTCGATGGTGAAAGGCAGATGCCGCGCTCGGAGTTTCGGATGGCCGCGTTGCTCCGAGTAGGTGCGCGGACCGCCCCAGTACTGCTCGAGGAACATGCGCAACCGCTCTGCTGATCGCCGCCGTTCGGACCATAAGCGCTCCTTAGGAAGCGAGAACGTTGTTGAGGATCTCTTCGCG
>CAXBQV010000068.1:0-9410 GCA_963978265.1 uncultured bacterium
GGAACACCACGGAACGCACTGCTGTCGGCGGATTCCGCTCGATTGTCACCGAGCACCCACAGCCCGTCGTGCATCCGCTGACGACGGTGGAACGGCTCCAGCCGCAGTCCGATGGCGGCTGGCGAATCCGTGCGCGACGCACCGGATGGTGGATCGGCGGCACGCGAACGTTCACCGCCGATCAGGTGATCGTCGCGGCAGGTACCTACAACACCCAGAAACTGCTGCATCGCATGAAGGACGACGGCACGCTGCCAGCGTTGTCGCCGACGCTCGGTGACCTCTCGCGCACGAACAGCGAAGCACTCGTTGGCGCGATCTATCCGCGCGGCGTGCAACGGGACTTCTCGCGGGGAAGTGCCATCACCTCGTCGTTCCACATCAACGATCGGACTCATATCGAGCCGTGCAGGTACGGCCACGGATCGAACGCCATGGGTCTCCTGCAGACCTTTCTCACGAATGGTGCAACCCCGAAGGCCTCACGGCGGCAGTGGTTGCGCAAAGCGCTCCGTCATCCACGTCAACTGTGGCAGTTGTTCGACGTCCGCGGCTGGAGCGAGCGCACGATCATCGCGCTCGTGATGCAGTCGATCGACTCCTCAATTCACGTGCGCGGCATGCGTGGGCGGTTCGGTTGGAAACTCACCTCGACGAATGACGACGTCCGTCCGAATCCCACCTTCATCCCCGAAGCGCATCAGGTGGCGATCGCGATCGCCGAGAAGCACGGCGGCATGCCGGCAGGAACGGTCGCAGATCTGTTCGGCGCCCCGTTCACGGCCCACTTCGTCGGCGGCTGTGTCATCGGTGACTCACCGCGCACTGGTGTCATCGATCCCTACCACCGCGCCTGGAACTATCCGACGCTCAGTATTGTCGACGGCTCCACGCTGACGGCGAACCTCGGCGTCAATCCGTCGCTCACGATCACGGCACAAGCGGAACGGGCGATGTCCATGTGGCCGAACAAGGGGGAGTCGGACCAGCGACCCGCACAAGGCACCGCGTACCGCAAGGTGGCTGCAGTTGCGCCGAGGAATCCGGTGGTGCCGGCGCACGCCCCCGCCGCACTGCGATAATCCGTCCATGACTCCGCGATTCCGCCGCATCGTCACGTTGATCGTGCTGTTCGGCTTCATCGCGCTCACCGCGCTCGCGAATTTCGTCGGCTAGGCGGGATTCGGCACCGGACGCCACTGCGCAACGGCGAGCGCTGCCCCGAACAGCATCGGCACCACGATGAACGCGGCATGGATGCCGACGGCGTCGCCGAGCACCCCGAGGACGAACGGCATCGAACCTCCGGCCAGGCCGGCAGCAAGCGATGATCGGGCAGCCGCTTCCTCCAGCATGCCCGGCGCAGATGTGAGCATCCGGCTCATGCCGACGGGGAAGTGCACGCCGATACCGAGGCCGATGACGAACATCGACGCCAGCATCACAACCGCACTGTGGGTGAACCACATGGGGAACCACATGAGCAACGACAGTGCGATCGCGAGTGAGAACAGCCGTTGCATCGAGAAGCGCCGCAAGAGGGGGCTGGCGGCCGCGCGACTCAGCGTCATGCCGATGGCGACGGCCGACAGAGCCGCTGTTGCGACGGCCGACGATACGTGCGCGCGATCCCGTACGAGATCACCGGCCCACATCATGAAGCAGAACTCGGCGCCGATGCAGAGAGCCAGTGCGAGCCATGCCCACCAATAGCGGGCAGGCAGTCGTGCGTGATGGTGCTCATGCGGTGGTGCGGAGATGTTCAGTGCATCGCCGGGGCCGCGGAACAGTCGACCGATGGCGAAGAGCGTGATGCCGGTGATGAGGGCGAACCGCCAGTTCACCTCGAGCGCGACGAGGCCACCCATCAAGAGCGGGGCAACGAGGCCGGCAAAGGCGGCACCCGCATTCGACTCGGCAATCGCCGACGGCCCGTGCTCGCGGTGATGCAAGGTGAGAAAGGCGTTCATCGGGTTCGTCAGCATCGAGCCACCGAACCCGATGCAGAAACCACCGGGGATCGAGATGAACGGGTTGGGTCCGAAGGTGAGGAGCAGCACGCCGCCGCCGACGAGCACCGAGCCGACCTCAATCGCGCGTGCGCGACCGAATCGGTTCGTGATGCGCTCGCCGATGAGGCCGAGCGCGACGATGCCGAGCGACATGGAAACCGAATGCAGCGAACCGACCGTGCGTGAGTAGTCGTGCTCATCCCGGATGAGGAGCAGGGCAGGACCGACGCTGTACAGCGCCCAGACGTACGAAAGCAGTGTGATGTAGCAGTAGATCGTCAGCCGATCCCGACGGAATCGCTCAGCCAAGTTGTGCGACCACCCAGTCGATGCACTTTGTCAACTGGCGGACATCCGCTGGGTCCACCGCTGGGAACACCGAGATCCGCAGCTGGTTCTTGCCCAGTTTGCGATAGGGCTCGGTGTCGACGATGCCGTTCGCGCGCAGCGCTTTCGAGATGGCGCTCGCATCGATCGCGTCGTCGAAGTTGATGGTTGCGACGACGCCCGAACGCTTGGACGTGTCGGTGACGTAAGGCGTTGCGAAAGGCGACGCTTCAGCCCAGTCGTAGATGTGGTTCGACGACTCGCTGGTGCGCGCAGTCGTCCATGCAAGGCCACCGTTCGCATTGAACCAGTCGATCTGCTCGGCCATCATGACAATCGTGGCCAGTGCCGGCGTGTTGTACGTCTGGTCGAGCGCAGAGTTCTCAATCGCGGTGACAAGATCGAGAAACGCCGGGATGTAGCGGCCGCTCTCCTTGATCTTCGTAGCGCGTTCAAGCGCAGCTGGTGACATGAGCGCAAACCAGAGTCCGCCGTCGGATGCGAAGCACTTCTGTGGCGCGAAGTAGTACACATCGGTCTCGGTGATATCGACATGCAGGCCACCAGCGCCGGATGTGGCGTCGATGATGTGCAGTGCGTCGGGATCTGTTCCGCTCGGTCGTTTCGGCGTGACGGCGACTCCCGTGGATGTTTCGTTGTGCGGCGTCGCGTATGCATCGAGACCCGGAGCGGGTGCGAAGACTGGCGCGTCACCGGGTTCACTCGTGATGACCGACATCTCTCCGAGGAAGGGCGCAGCCTTGGCGGATGAGGCGAACTTGGAGCCGAATTCGCCGAAGGAGAGGAACTGTGCGCGGTCGCGGAGCAGGCCGAAGGTGGCGACTTCCCAGAACGCAGTGGAACCGCCATTGCCCAGGACGACTTCGTACCCGTCGGGCAGTTGGAACAGGTCGCGCAGCCCTGCACGGACACGGCCGACCTGCGCCTTCACCGGCTTCTGGCGGTGCGAAGTGCCCATCACATGCGTGATCGTCGACAGCGCCGCAAGCTGTTCCGGTCGCACCTTCGACGGGCCGGCGCCGAAGCGGCCGTCCACCGGTTTGAGGTCTGCGGGGATGACGAGCGTGGTGGGGTCGACGGTCATGGTGGCCTACTTCCGTGGAATGCACCGCCAATTCTTCCGCATCGGGTTTCGGGATCGAAACCCGCCCCCCGAACCGGACTGCACACGTGCTGTTCGTGGTGGAATATCGGCATGCCCGACTACGCAGAACTCCGCATCACCTACTCGAAGTCGACGCTGAATGAGGCGGATGTCACAGCGGATCCGCTCGCCCAGTTCGAGCGCTGGTTTGCACAGGCACGCGATGTGATCGAGGAACCGAATGCGATGGTGTGCTCGACGGTGAACGGCGCCGGTGAGGTGTCGAGCCGAAGTGTGCTGCTCAAAGGTGCGGACGAACGCGGATTCACGTTCTTCACGAACTACCAATCGCGCAAGGGCCGCGATCTGGCGGAGAACCCGAATGTGTCGCTGCTGTTCCCGTGGTACGACCTGCATCGGCAGGTGATCGTGCGCGGTGTTGCCGAGCGCGTCGCCCGGGAGGAGACCGAGACCTACTTCCGCAGCCGTCCGCACGGTTCGCGCGTGGGTGCGTGGGCGAGTGCGCAGTCGACGGTGCTGCACGGTCGGGAGGAACTCGAAGCGCGGTTTGCCGCGGCGGATGCGCAGTATCCGGAGGGATCAGACGTCCCGGTCCCGGACTACTGGGGTGGGTTCCTCGTGCGTGCCCAGGTCGTTGAATTCTGGGCAGGTCGCGCGAATCGGCTGCACGACCGACTTCGGTACACCGCGCCGATCATCGGCGCACCGCTCAACACCGAGTGGACGCTGGAACGTCTCAGCCCTTGATGTCGCTATAACGGCGCAGGGCCTCGTCGCGCTCCACCGCATGGTCGACGATCCGCTCCGGATAGCCGTTGCTGTATCCGTCGATGAGATCCCACGGCTCATGGGCCTGCTTGCCCGCGATATGCGCGAGTTCCGGGATGTAGCGACGCACGTAGTCCCCATCGGGGTCGAAGCGGAGGCCCTGCGTGACCGGGTTGAAGATACGGAAATAGGGGGCTGCATCGGTCCCGCAGCCGGCCGTCCACTGCCATCCGTGCTGGTTGCTCGCGAGATCGAAATCACGCAGCCAGCGGGCGAACCATGCGGCACCGAATTGCCACTCGAGGTGCAGATCCTTCACAAGGAAGGACGCGACCACCATGCGCACGCGGTTGTGCATCCAACCCTCGGCGAGCAACTGCCGCATGCCGGCATCGACGAATGGGAAACCGGTCCTGCCCTTCGACCAGGCGTCGAACCGCGCTTCGGCGGTCTTGCCGGTGTCGTACTGCATGCCCGCGAAGCGCTCGTCGAAGTACTCGGTTGCGGTGCGGGGGTTGTGCCACAGCACATCCGCGTAGAACTCTCGCCAGCAGATCTCCTTGCGGAACACCTCGTGACCCTTTTCGTCGCCGAGTCCTGCGAGCAGGGTGCGTGGGTGTACTTCCCCGAATCGCAAGGGTGCGCTGAGTTGCGAAGTGCCGTCGAGGTCGGCGCGGTCTCGGTGGTCTGCGTAGTCCGAGAGGCCGTGCTCTCGGAACCACTGCCAACGCGCGAGCGCTGCGAGTTCGCCGGCGGCCGGCAGCCGCAACGTCCCGAGGTCGTCATCGTCCGGAATCGCATCAGCATTGAGACCGATGAACTCCGTCGTCGCATGCGTTGCCGGACTGCGCCAGCCGTGCGCGAGCCATCCTTTGTAGTACGGCGTGTAGACGCGGTACGGAGTTCCGTCCGCCTTGAGCACTCGACCGGGTGCGACGGCGTAGGGCGAACCGGTGCGCACGAGTGGAACCTGCAGGGCCTGTTCCACTGCGGCGTCCCGCACTCGGCCGTAGTTGCCGTAGTCCGCACTGATGTGTACGGCCTCGGCCTCGATTTCGCGGGCGAGCGCCGGAATGACGGTCAGCGGATCACCGACGCGCACGCACAGTCTGCCGTCGAGCTGTTCATTGAGTGCGCGAACCGATCGATATAGGTAGGTGCGTGAAACTGCTTCGTTGCCGGCCAACTGCTTCGGATCGAACACGAACACCGGCAGCACCTCGCCATGTGCGGCAGCCTCGGTGAGTGCTGGATGGTCGCTCAGGCGAAGGTCTCGCCGGAACCACATGATCGATGGCATGGCCTAATCCTTCCGCACGGCGATGAGGTCCGTAATGCTCCGGCCCGCAGCAATGCCCCGCATTTCGAATTTCGTCCGCGGACGCTCGGCGCGGCTCGCCAGTGGGAGATGTGCACCCTCGGGCAGGAGATCGAAGGCGGGGTGCGCATGCAGGTCGGTCCGGGCTGTCTCGGCGTAGTCCTGCCAGTCGGTGGCGAAATGCAGGAAGCCCCCGGGCACGAGTTTCCTTGCGAGGACGTCGAGGTGCTCGGCATTGATGATCCGCCGCTTGTGATGCTTCTTCTTCGGCCAGGGATCGGGGAAGTACGCACGCACACCGACGATCGATCGATCGGGCAGAACGTCGTGCAGCAAGGTGAGCGCATCGCCTTCGATGACGCGCACATTGGTGAGCTGCTGTTGTTCGAGCAGCGCGAGGAGTCGACCGACGCCCGGTGTGTGCACGTCGATTGCGAGAATACCGACTTCTGGGTGTGCTCTGGCCTGCTCGGCGGTGGCATCACCCATGCCGAATCCGATGTCGAGAATCACGCGGTTACTACTGAAATGTTTCGACAGTGGAACGGATTCATGCAGTTCAACAAGGTATGCACTGCTGGTAATGGCAGCGACTTGTTCCTTCGAATAGCGACCGCGACGGGGCTTGAACGTCTGGATCCGTCGGTGCATGCGTACATCGTAATTCTGCTAGCGTCGTCACGTGCAGACGAAGCGTGAAGAGCTCCTTGCGATTGGCGCATTGCTGTTGGCCACATCTGCGTGGGGCGGCACCTTCGTCGTGGTGAAGCATGCGATCGCACAGATGCCGCTCATGGATCTCATGGCGTGGCGATGGATCATTGCGGTCGCGGTGCTCGTGGCAATCCGACCGCGCTGCCTGCTGGTGTCCCGCGCGACATACGCCCGCGGTGCGGCGGTGGGCCTCACCACCTTCTTCGGCTACCTCTTCCAGACAATCGGATTGCAGACGACGTCCGCAAGTGTGTCGGGGTTCATCACCGGCATGTTCGTCGTCTTCACGCCGCTCCTCATGTGGGCGTTCTTCCGTGAACGGCTCTCGGCATCGGTCTGGATCGCGGTGGCCCTCGCACTCGGCGGCCTGGCTGCACTCTCGCTGCGCGGTTGGTCGTTCGGTGTCGGAGAATCATGGACGCTGCTCGGCGCACTCTTCTGGGCCGGACAGATCATCACCCTCGCCCGCTGGTCGACCCGAGAGAACGCATACTC
Source organism: uncultured bacterium (assembly GCA_963978265.1). Classification (GTDB taxonomy): domain Bacteria; phylum Actinomycetota; class Actinomycetes; order S36-B12; family UBA5976; genus JAKALQ01. The sequence continues at coordinate 6,761 of CAXBQV010000068.1, forward strand.
CATGGCCACCATCCAACTCGGCACGGCCGGCATCCTGTTCATCATCGGAGCGACTCCGGGCGGCATCACATTGCCGCCGAGCGGCGACGTCTGGGTCGGCATCATCATCCTGAGCGTGTTTGCAAGCGCGATCGCCTTCTCGGTCCAGACCTGGGGACAGTCACACCTGGACGCCACGCGAGCTGCCGTGATCTTCTCCACCGAACCCATCTTCGCGTCGATCTTCGGCATTTGGATCGGCGGTGACGAGATCACAGCGCGCTTCATCCTCGGTGCGACGTTGATCTTTGCGGGAATGCTGATCTCGGAGTTCGGCCCGAAGCGGACCGCTACAGCTGTTTGAGCGCGGCTGCCAGCACCGGATCGAGTTCCTTGCCCTGGACTGCAATTGCGAGATCGGCGCGCATCTTGGCCGTCCAGAACCGTCGGATGTGGTCCGCCACTTGATCCGCGCGCTTCTCGCTCGGTGGGAGATTGCGGAGGATCTGATCAGCCATGCGGATCAGCTTCTCCGCGGTGTCGCTCATGCGTCCGCCAACGTCAGGCCGAGGTCCATCGCGCCGGTGCGCTCGTGCATCGGGCCCTTGAGGCTCGGACGCACTTCCACGGCGGTCACCTTGTACTCCGGGCAGTTCGTCGCCCAATCCGAATAGTCGGTGGTCACGACATTCGCGCCGCTTTCTGGGAAGTGGAAGGTGGCGTACACAACGCCCGGCGGCACGCGATCGCTGATCTTCACGCGCATCGTGGTTTCACCGACGCGTGACGCGAGCGTCGCGAATCCGCCATCGACGATGCCGCGGGAACCAGCGTCCGACTCGTGGATCTCGAGCAGATCCTCGGAGAACCATGCGACGTTCTCGGTCCGTCGTGTCTGTGCGCCCACGTTGTACTGGCTGAGGATGCGACCGGTCGTGAGCAGGAGTGGGAACTTGCGGTTCGCCTTCTCGTCGGTGGCGACGTACGGCGTGACCATGAACGCACCCTTGCCACGTACGAAGCCCTTCACGTGCATGATCTCGGTGCCCATCGGGGCGTTGTCGTTGCACGGCCATTGCACGCTGCCGACCTCGTCGAGGAGTCGGAAGGAGACGTTTGCGAAAGTCGGCGTCAGTCGCGCGATCTCGTCCATGATCTCCGATGCACTGTTCCAGTGCATGTCGTAGCCCATGGCCTTGGCGAGGTCGCAGACGATCTGCCACTCCTGCTTGCCGGTTTTCAGCGGCAGCACTGGGCGAACGCGGTTGATGCGGCGTTCGGCGTTCGTGAAAGTGCCGTCCTTCTCCAGGAACGACGTGCCGGGGAAAAAGACATGGGCGAAGCGGGCGGTCTCGTTGAGGAACAGGTCCTGCACGATGAGGATGTCGAGCGAGCGCAACGCTGCCTCCACGTGCTTCGTGTTCGGATCCGACTGCGCGATGTCCTCGCCGTGAACGAACAGGCCCTTGAATTCGCCGTCGATGGCGGCGTCGAACATGTTCGGGATGCGGAGTCCGGGTTCTGCGCTGAGTTCGCGTGACCACGCATCCTCGAACAGGTGACGCACGGTGTCGTCCGAGACGTGCCGGTAGCCGGAGAACTCATGGGGGAAGGAACCCATGTCGCACGAGCCCTGCACGTTGTTCTGCCCGCGCAGTGGATTCACACCGACGCCCTCGCGACCGATGTTGCCGGTGGCCATTGCGAGGTTCGCCATGCCCATCACCATCGTGGAGCCTTGGCTGTGCTCGGTCACGCCGAGGCCGTAGTAGATCGCGGCATTCCCACCGGTTGCGTAGAGCCGAGCTGCTGCACGGATCGTTTCTGCGGGCACGCCGGAGATGAGTTCGACATTCTCCGGGCTGTTCTCCGGTTGCTTCACGAAGTCCAGCCACGCCTCGAACGTCGGCGTCTCGCAGCGTTCGGCGATGAACTCGGTGTCGAGCAAACCCTCGGTCGCGACGACGTGTGCGAGCGCGTTGATGACGGCGACGTTTGTGCCCGGCAGGAGTTGCAGGTGGTGATCGGCCTCGATGTGTGCGGTGCGCACGAGTGCGATCTTGCGGGGGTCGATGACGATGAGTCGGGCTCCCTGACGCAGCCGTTTCTTCATCCGGGATGCGAACACCGGATGTGCGTCAGTGGGATTCGCACCGATGAGGAGGACGACGTCCGTGTGTGCGATTGACTTGAAATCCTGCGTGCCTGCCGATGTGCCGAACGTCTTGCCGAGGCCGTAGCCGGTCGGGGAGTGGCAGACACGCGCACAGGTGTCGACGTTGTTGTTCCGGAACGCCGTGCGGATCATCTTCTGGACAGCGAAGACTTCCTCGTTCGTGCAACGCGACGACGTGATACCACCGATGCTCTTCTCGCCGAACTTCGCCTGCGTCTCTTGGAGGCGCTTGGCTGCATACGCGATTGCTTCATCCCACGAGACTGTGCGCCATTCGTCGTCGATGCTCTCGCGGATCATCGGCTCCAACTGGCGGTCCTTGTGGGTTGCGTAGCCCCACGCGAACCGACCCTTCACGCAGGAGTGACCCTCGTTTGCGCCACCTTGCTTCGACGGCACCATGCGCACGAGGTCGTCGCCGCGGAGTTCGGCGCGGAAGGTGCAACCAACACCGCAGTACGCACAGGTGGTATCGACGCTGCGCGTCGGCGTGCC
>CAXBQV010000069.1:0-9367 GCA_963978265.1 uncultured bacterium
CCGCAACATGGTCCGCGATGCCAATCGGCAGTGCCGTGGCAGCGGCCGGGTGCGGGGCGATTTGGTGTTTCGCGATCTTGCCGCGGACGACGCACGCGGGTTTGACCAGCTGCCTGCCGAGTCTCAAGACAACATCATCCGTGCGGCAGAGGGCGGTATGGTTGCGTTTTCTAATGGGGGAGATAAAGGTCAACAGATGACCCAAGAGGAGCAAGACCGTGCAGCAATGTATGACACGGTGCGTCGTATGGGTGCGGCGGCTTACGACATTGGTACGATGCCCGGACGCGGTGTTGCTGGGGCATTTGAGTCTGTCGTAACTCGTCCTTTGCGCGCGCTTGGAGTACCGATACCGTATCTACCTGATTCGTTTTATGGCGGCAACCGTAGCAGTGCAACTCCTTATTACGACAAAATTCGCGCTGAAGACGAGCGGCAGGCCTTGCGTGGCTCCGTGCCACACATGCGTGAGTCCGTGCAGGGCTGCTTGCGTGTAAACGGTGCCGCCGAACACTCCGAACGCGATCCCGGCGAGCGCGATCACACCCGCCTCCATCAGCCACACGCGGCGAACCATAGCGCGCGTCCAGCCTACGGCCATCAGCAGGCCGATCTCCTCGGGCCGACACCGCTCGAACGCCTGGGCCAGCGTCGCGATGGCATCCTCCCACGTCGTCTCGACGGCGCGCTCGCCGTCGTCACCCACGCGCAGGCCGTAGCGCATGCCGTCGAACTTCGCGAGGTTCGAGGAGCACTCGCTCGGAAGGATCAGGTAATAGGCACCGAGCGCGTACTCGAAGGACGGGCATGACACCTCGACCACGTCGGCACCGAGATCCGTCAGGATCTTGACGGCTTCATTGAAGCGCTGGAGCACACCCGCTTGGAAACCCTCGCCGGAGATCTGCTGCACGAGTCCGATACGGACGCCCTTGAGATCGCGACGTTGCGCTGCTTGCACCATGTCCGGCCACGGTTCGTCGATCGACGTCGCGTCCTTCGGATCGTGTCCCGCGATCGCCATGTGGAGCAACGCGGTGTCGTGCACGGTACGCGCGCACGGACCGACTTGGTCGAGCGACGATGCGAGTGCAACGAGACCAAAGCGCGACACCGCACCGTACGTGGGCTTCACGCCGACCGTGCCGGTGACAGCGGCAGGTTGGCGGATCGACCCACCGGTGTCGGTGCCGATGGAAAGCGGTGCCTCGAACGCAGCGAGCGCGGCAGCCGAACCGCCGCCGGAGCCACCGGGGATGCGATCGAGATCCCATGGGTTGTGCGTCGGACCGTATGCGGAGTGTTCCGTGGACGAGCCCATGGCGAACTCGTCCATGTTCGTCTTGCCGAGGATGACGATGTCCGCCGCGTTCAGACGGTTCACGACGGTCGAGTTGTAGGGCGGACGCCAACCCTCGAGCATCTTCGAGCCACACGTGGTGGGCTGGCCCTGCATCGCGAGCACGTCTTTCAACGCGAGCGGAACGCCGGCGAGCGGGCCGAGCTTCTCGCCCGCCCTCCGCTTCGCATCGACGGCGTCTGCGGTGGACAGCGCGTGCGACTTGTCGAGGTGGAGGAATGCATGCACTTTGTCGTCGACAGCGTCGATACGGGCGTAGTGGGCTTCTGCGACTTCGCGGGCCGAGACGTCGCCCGATGCGATCAGCCCGGCGAGTTCCCCGGCGCCCTTCGTGATGAGGTCGCTCACGGTCACTCCTCGTCCAGAATGCGGGGAACGCGGAAGCGGTCGTCCTCGCGGGCCGGTGCCATGGCAAGGGCATCCTCGGGTCCGAGGCCCGGCTGCACGACGTCCGGACGGGTGACGTTCACGAGCGGAATCGGATGCGACGTGGCAGGCACGTCCTCCTTCGCCACTTCGCTCACGCGAGCCACCGAATCGATGATGACAGCGAGTTGTTCCGCGTAGTGGTCGAGCTGCTCGTCGGTCAGCGTCAGGCGGGCGAGCTTCGCCAGGTGCGCCACTTCGGCGCGGGTGATTCCGGACATGGGCGGAAGTCTAGTTACGGCGTGTTACGGCCAACGCCGCCTCGAAGCCCTGCTCGAGCAGCACCGCGAACTCCTCGGCAGGGAGCACCGGCACGCCGAGTTCCTCCGCTTTCGACGCCTTCGTGCCCGCGCCTTCACCGACGACGACAAGGTGCGTCTTCTTGGACACGGAACCGGCGGCCTTCGCGCCGCGCGAAGTGATCGCCTCCTCGGCGCCGTCGCGGGAGTACCCGGGAACCGAACCGGTGATGACAATCGTGTAGCCCGCAAGCGGCTGCTCGCCCACCGGAGCGGCGTCTTCGTGCATGCGCACACCGGCCGCCGCCCACCGATCGACGATGTTGCGGTGCCAGTCGACTGCGAACCATTCGATGATCGAATCGGCAATTACGGCGCCGACACCGTCGACGCCCGCCAATGCATCGCGGGTTGCACCGGCAATCTCGTACAGGTCATGGAACTCGCGCGCGAGCGCCTGCGCCGCCGTGGGTCCGACATGCCGGATCGAAAGCGACACAAGCACTCGCCACAGCGACTGTGACTTCGCCACCTGCAGCTGCTCGAGGAGTTTGAGCGCGGATGCCGAAAGTTGTGGACCGTCTTCACCCTTCTTCGGATCGCGAGTGAAGAACGGGACCTTCGCAAGCTCGTCAGCGGTGAGATCGAAGAGTTCGGATTCATCGGTGATCGCTCGCGCTTCGAGGAGTGCCGCTGCGGCTTGGAACCCGAGTCCTTCGATATCGAGCGCGCCTCGGGATGCGATGTAGAAGAGACGTTCCCGCAACTGCGCGGGGCAGTGCCGTGCGTTCGGACAGCGGAGGTCGACGTCGCCCTCCTTCTGCGCGGCGAGTGCGGACCCGCATTCGGGGCACTTCGTCGGCATGACGAACTTCCGCTCCTTGCCGGTGCGCAGTTCGGCGACGGGCCCGACGATCTCCGGGATCACGTCGCCGGCCTTGCGGAGTACGACCATGTCGCCGATGAGCACACCCTTGCGCTCGACTTCCTCCTGATTGTGCAGCGTTGCCATCTCGACGGTGGAGCCGCTCACCTTCACCGGTTCCATGACGCCGAACGGCGTTGCGCGACCGGTGCGACCGACACTGACGCGGATGTCGAGCAGCCGCGTGGTGACCTCTTCAGGCGGGTATTTGTAGGCGATCGCCCAGCGGGGTGCACGTGACGTTGCACCGAGCGCGGCCTGCACATCCCGTACGTCGACTTTCACGACCGCACCGTCGATCTCGTGCTCGACATCGTGCCGGTGCTTGCCGACGTATTCGATGAACGCGACAACGTCTTCCACAGATCGCACGACCTTGTAATGCGTGCTCGTGGGAAGTCCCCATGCGTGAAGGAGTTCGTATGCCTGCGACTGTCGAGCGAGCGGCTCACCGTCATAGGCGCCGATGCCATGGACCGTCATCGCCAAGGGACGCGATGCCGTGACGCGGGGATCCTTCTGCCGCAGGGAACCTGCTGCGGTGTTCCGCGGATTCGCGAACGGCGGCTTGCCGGCAGCCACGAGTTCCGCGTTCAACGCTTCGAATCCCGCAACCGGGAAGAACACCTCGCCTCGGACCTCCACCCGTTTCGGCACCGGATGTGTCTTCGATTCGGTGAGTCGGTGCGGGATGTTCTTGATGCTCTTCACGTTCACCGTGACGTCCTCGCCGGTGCGGCCGTCTCCACGAGTCGCCGCCCGAACGAGCACGCCGTCCTCGTACAGCAGATTCACTGCGAGGCCGTCGATCTTGAGTTCGCACAGCCACTCGACGGGAGTGCCCGCGTCGCGTTCCACGCGGGCGGCCCAGGACTCGAACTCCTCGATGGAGAACACGTTGTCGAGGCTCATCATCCGTTCGAGATGCTCCACCGGTTCGAACAGGTTCGCGATCTCGCCACCGACGTGCTGGGTGGGCGAGTCGGGTGTGCGGAGTTCGGGGAACTCCGCCTCGAGCGCAATGAGTTCGCGTTCGAGCGCGTCGTACTCGCCGTCGGAGATGATCGGTGCGTCAAGGACGTAGTAGCGGTACCGGTGATCGGTGATCGCCTCGGCGAGTTCCTTCCATCGCGCACGGTCTGCGGAGGTGGCATCGGCCATGTCAGTCCTCCTCCACCAGCGTGCGCGCAGCTTCCTTCGTGCGGGAAATGGCGATGAGCGCCGATTTCCATGTGACATTACCAAGACCGCACGCGGGGGTGACGACAACACTCTTCACCCGGTCGAGCAGTCCGAGCCGTTGGTAGCGACGACGCAGTGGGGACACTGTTGCCGCTTCGGAAGCCGGTTTCGATGCAAGCGCCTCGTCCCACGTCGGGACGACTCCAGCGACGACGGTGATGCCCGCTTCGACCGTCGCACCGAATTCGTCGTCATCCTCGTCGGTGAGCAACGTGACATCCCCCGAGATGCCGCGATAACCGGCCGTACGCACCAACGCCAACGGCCAGTTCGGTGCACAGGAATGCAGCCATGGCGTCACGTTGGATTCGACGATCGTGTCGACGAGTGCACGATGCAGGTCGACAACGAGCGGTGCCTCGAGCGCACGCAGTCTGCCGAATCCCGATTGCGTGGGAATGTCGCCGCGGAGTGCGCCGTCCATCGCGGGCTCGTCGATCTGCAACGTGAGCGTGGCATTCGGGACACGGCTTCGGACATCGGCAAGATGCATGCGCACTGCCTCACGGTGGGCAAGCGCGATATCGCGAAGCGCACCGGGATCCACGATCGCACGTTCACCGCGGGTGCGTGCAATCGTGGACGCGAGTGTGACGGGTCCGGCGAGTTGCACCTTCAGCGGCACGTCGGCATCACCGATGCGCTCCTCGAGCCGATCGAGGTCCTCGTTGAGCCACGACAGGGCCCGTCGCACGTGTGCGCCCGGTGCATCGGTGAACTTCCAACCGGTGGGCGTCGTTTCGATTGCAAGATCTGACGCCACGCCGGACAGCAACGCGCCGCTTCGACCGATCATGTCGGCACCCGGTCCGCGCTTCGGCAACTCCGGCAGATGCATGAAGTCGGTGAATTCGTCGGTGACGATCTTCAGTGCTTCGACGATGTCGGTGCCGGGAAGCGAGCCCAGTCCCGTGCTAGGCACGCCGTGCCTTCGCGACGGTGACCGCTCCGATGACACGGGTGCCGTCGTACATGACGGCCGCCTGTCCGGCCGCAAGCCCGCGGATCGGCTGCTCCACGAGCAGCGTCGCGGTGTCGGCGTCGGCCGTCTCAACGATCGCCGCATGCTCCTCGCCGTGCGCACGCACCTGCACGCCGACCCGCGCACCGATTGCAGGCACGTCTTGGCACCAATGCGCCTTGAATCCTTCGATGACGTCGATGTCGAGCAGGGTCGGCGGACCGACGAAGACCGTGCGAGTCGACGGTTCGATCCCGGTCACGTAGCGAGGCGCTCCGTCCGCAGCCGGAACCGTGAGCGCGAGCCCGCGTCGCTGACCGACGGTGAACCCGTAGGCACCGGTGTGCTCGCCGAGTGTGGCACCGGAAACGGCGTCGACGATCGGTCCGCGTTGCTCACCGAGTCGCTCCTCCAACCATCCGCTGGTGTCCCCGTTCGCGATGAAGCAGATGTCATGGCTGTCGGGCTTGGTCGCCACTTGCAGTCCACGGGCGTCGGCCTCCGCACGGACCTCGGACTTCAGTGCGTCTCCAAGTGGGAACAGCGAGCGTTCGAGTTGCCACTGCTCGAGCACACCGAGCACGTACGACTGATCCTTGCCGGCGTCCTTCGCACGATGCATTTCGATGCCGTGCGCGCCCCGCACCAGCCGTGCGTAGTGGCCGGTGGCAACCGCATCGAAGCCGAGCGCAATCGCACGATCGAGCACCGCGGCGAACTTGATGCGCTCATTGCAGCGCAGGCACGGATTCGGGGTCCGACCAGCCGCATACTCGGCAACGAAATCCTCGACGACATCCTCACGGAACCGCTCGGCAAAATCCCAGACGTAGAACGGGATCTCGAGGACATCGGCAGCACGGCGGGCATCGCGCGAATCCTCGAGTGAGCAGCAGCCGCGTGCACCGGTCCGGAACGATTGCGGATTGTTCGAAAGCGCGAGATGGATGCCCGTGACGTCGTGGCCCGCGTCAACCATCCGGGCGGCCGCGACTGCGGAGTCGACGCCGCCCGACAGGGCTGCCAACACCTTCATCGTTTCACCATTCCAGCTCGGCGGGCACGACCGACCGCGTCCGGAAGCGCGGCGAGCAGCGCATCAACATCGGCGGCGACCGACGTCCTGCCGAGTGAGAAGCGCAGCGCACCACGTGCGGTGGCCGCATCGAGACCCATCGACAGCAACACGTGGGACGGCTGCGGAATTCCCGCAGTGCATGCACTCCCCGTGGACACCTGCACATCGTTCGCGTCGAGCAGCATGAGGAGCGCATCGCCTTCGCAGCCGTCGAAGGTGAAATGCGCATTGCCGGGCAGCCGATTCGTGCGATGCCCGCACAGACGTGCGCCGAGATCGAGCGCCTCGACCCCGGCGATGAGTCGGTCGCGCATCTCGGCGATGCGCCGCATGTCCGATGCCCGGGTCGACACCGCGTGCGCAATTCCTGCCCCGAGTCCGGCGATGAGCGGCATCGCCAACGTTCCGGATCGCACATCGCGCTCCTGACCACCGCCGTGCGAGATCGGCGTCGGCTTGTACTCGCGACCGAGGATGAGTGCGCCGGTTCCGATCGGACCTCCGAATTTGTGCGCGGAGAGTGTGAGCGCGGCGAGGCCGGACGAGTCGAAGTCGACCGCAAGGGAACCAACTGCCTGTACTGCGTCGGAGTGCACCGGAATACCGTGCACACGCGCAATCGCGACGATCTCGTCGATCGGTTGCACTGTTCCGACTTCGTTGTTCGCCCACATGATGGTGATGAGCGCGATGGTGTGGGGGTCACGGTCGACAATGGTGCGATAGGCGTCGAGATCGAGCACTCCATTCGCATCGACCGGCACTTCGTCGATGATCGCGCCTTCGTGCGCTCCCATCCAGTCGACGGCGTCGAGCACGGCATGGTGTTCGATCGGCAATGTGACGATGCGTGTGCGTCGTGGATCCTCGGCAGTGCGCGTCCAGTACAGGCCCTTGATGGCCAGGTTGTTCGCTTCCGTTCCGCCGGAGGTGAACACCACTTCACCGGGAAGTGCGCCGACGGCAACAGCAACCTGTTCCCGGGACTCCTCGACGATCCGACGCGCATTGCGACCGGAGGTGTGCAGGCTTGATGCATTCCCCTGCACACGGAACGCCGCATCGGTTGCGGCGATCGCCGCTTCCGACATCGGCGTCGTTGCCGCATGGTCCAGGTATGCCACGGAGGCAGTCTAAGGAACCCGTTAGCCTTGCCCGTGAGGTGAAAGCATGCACGGATTGACCGACGAACCGGTGGTTGCCGGTCTGCCGGATCCGCTGGGCGTCACCGTCCGCGACGGAGGACTCAATGTCGCCATCTGGTCAGGCGGAGCCGAGGCCGTCGATTTCTGTATCCGCCACGACGACGGCTCCGAAACCCGGTACCGGCTCCCGGAACGCACCGATGGCGTCCACCACGGCTTCATCCCCCAGCACGGTGTCGGCACCAAGTACGGCTTCCGCGTACACGGCGCATGGGACCCGGTGCATGGTGCACGTTGGAATCCGAACAAGCTGCTACTCGATCCGTATGCACGTGCAATCGCCGGCGAACTCAAGCGAAACCCTGCGATCTACGCGCACAAGCTCAACCCGTACTCGCCCGAGGACGATTCGCAGATGGACGACCGCGACTCCGCGCCGTATGTCCCCTACTGCATTGTGACGGAGAGCAACTTCGATTGGGGCGGTGTGCGTCGCCCGTACGTGCCGTGGGCCCACACCGTGGTCTACGAAGCGCACGTCAAGAGCATGACGAAGCTGCATCCCGATGTTCCCGTCGAATTGCGCGGCACCTATGCCGGCATGGCGCACGACAGCGTGATCGGACATCTGCAGAGCATCGGCGTCACTACCATCGAACTGCTTCCCGTCCATCAGTCCATGCCGGAGGAGCATCTCGTTGGCGCCGGCATGGCAAACCACTGGGGCTACAACACGATCGGCTTCTTCGCCCCGCACGCGGGATATTCCGCAAGCGGCACGAATGGCGAGCAGATCAACGAGTTCAAGGCGATGGTGAAGAAGTTCCACGAGGCGGGTATCGAGGTGGTACTCGATGTCGTGTACAACCACACCGCCGAAGCGGGACAGCGCGGACCGACGGTGTGCTTCCGCGGTATCGACAACGCCGGCTACTACCGGATTGCGGATGACCGCCGCTACTACCGCGACTACACGGGTTGCGGGAACACCCTCGATCTCACATTGCCGCATGTGCTTCGCATGGTGATGGATTCCATGCGTTATTGGGTGACCGAGATGCAGGTCGACGGCTTCCGCTTCGATCTCGCCACGGCGATGGTGCGGGGACAACACGACATCGACATGTTCTGCGGATTCCTGCAGGCGTGCCACCAGGATCCGGTTATCCGCACGGTGAAATTGATCGCCGAGCCGTGGGATGCGGCCGGCGGCTATGCAGTCGGCCAGTTCCCGCCGCAGTGGTCCGAGTGGAACGACAAGTACCGCGACACATTGCGGGACTTCTGGCGCGGCGCCTCCAACGGCATTGCCGATCTCGGTTGGCGGGTGTCGGGTTCAGCAGACCTGTACGCCGCGTCCCGTCGGAAGCCGAGGGCCAGCATCAACTTCATCACCTGCCACGACGGCTTCACCTTGCGTGATCTCGTGAGCTACAACCAGAAGCACAACATCGCCAATGGTGAGATGAATCGCGATGGCAGCAACGACAACCGCTCGTGGAACCACGGCACCGAGGGACCGACAACCGACGCCGCTGTGCTCGAACTCCGCGCACGGCAGCAACGCAACATGCTGGCATCGCTTGCACTCAGCATGGGTGTTCCGATGATCAACATGGGCGACGAAATCAACCGCAGCCAGCGGGGCAACAACAACGCATACTGCCAGGACAACGAGATCTCCTGGATGGACTGGGAATTCACCGGAGCGGAATCCGATCTGCTCGCCTTCACGCAGAAGGTGTTCGGACTCCGCCACGAACACCCCACTCTCACGAAGACCTACTACCGCTGGGGTCAGCAGGATGCCCAAACCGGCGTGAAGGATCTCGCCTGGTTCGGCCCGAACGGCGACGAGGTCACCCGCGAGTACTGGGCCGACGGCAACGTGCGCACGGTCGGCATGTTCATCGGCGGAGAGCCCAACACCACAACGCGCGAATCCGAGCATGATCTCGAGATCGACGACTCGTTCCTTGTGATCTATCACG
>CAXBQV010000070.1:0-9366 GCA_963978265.1 uncultured bacterium
ACAAAGCTGCGGTCCCCGATAGCTCAATTGGCAGAGCACCCGACTGTTAATCGGGTGGTTATTGGTTCGAGTCCAATCGGGGGAGCTTCCCATGGATTTCACACCGTTCTAACGCGCTCGATTGCGACCCGCGGCCGAGGGATATGTCAGAATTCGGACATGCATAATCCGCGACTTCGACTTATCGCTGCTGCGACCGCCACGATGATTGCCACCACGCTCATCGCGCCGCTGGCTCAGGCCGCGCCGACCGCGAGCGGCTCCTACATCGTGCAGGTGGCGAAGGGGGCCAACGCTGCAGTTGAGACGCGCGCCAAAGGACTCGGCGGCACTATTGGGTTCAGGTACAACGTTGTGATCAACGGGTTCTCGGTGAAGTTGCCGAACGCGGCCGTCGATGCCCTCTCTAGGACTCCGGGGGTCGATGCCATCGAGGCCGACGGCGTCGTAACCGTTGACGGCACCACCACGCAGTCCGGTGCCACGTGGGGTATCTCACGGATTGATCAGCGTGCATTGCCGGTGGGCACGGACTATTCCTACGACTTCGACGGCACCGGGGTTTACGCGTTCATCATCGACACCGGTATCCGCTCGACGCATAGCGAATTCGGTGGTCGCGTCGATACCGCGAAAGGTTTTACGGCCATCACGGACGGCAACGGCGTCGAGGATTGCAACGGTCACGGCACGCACGTTGCCGGCACAGTAGGCGGCAGCACCTACGGCGTGGCGAAGAACGTGACGCTTGTTCCCGTGCGTGTGCTCGACTGCACCGGTAGTGGCTCAACTTCTGGCGTCATTGCTGGAGTTGAGCACGTTGCGAACTGGGCCAAGGGCAACACGTCAGCTGACGCCGTTGCAAACATGAGTCTCGGCGGTGGCGCGTACTCCTTGCTCGACACTGCAGTGAATAATGCGGTGGCTGCCAACGTGGTGATGGCAGTTGCCGCTGGTAACAACAATGCCAACGCCTGCAACTACTCACCGGCACGGGCATCTAGCGCCATCACCGTAGGTGCGACCACGATTTCTGACGCTCGTGCGTCCTATTCAAACTACGGTTCTTGCCTGGACATCTTTGCCCCAGGAAGTTCCATCACCTCGTCATGGTTCAACTCGGACAGTGGCACGAACACGATCTCCGGTACTTCGATGGCCACTCCGCACGTGGCCGGTGCCGCCGCGCTGCTTCGCGCGGCCCACGCCGATTGGACTGCAACCACGGTGATTCAGGCGCTAATCTCGAATGCCACGCCGAGTGTCGTCACTAGCGCCGGCACGGGTTCGCCGAATCGGCTGCTGTACAGCCTTGAGTCAGGTTCCACGCCGCCACCAACGTCGACAAAGACTGTGCCGGGTCAGATCTCAGTTCTAAACGCTGCGACGGGCTCCTCGAAGGGCACCCTTTTCCTAACGTGGAAGGCCCCGTCCGACACCGGTGGTGGGACGATTTCCTCGTATGCGGTCAACGTTTACGCAGCAAACGGCACATTGGCTGCCTCGGGAAGCGTGGCCTTGACCAGTGTGACCGTAAGTCGGTTGCGCTCCGGAGCGGCTTATTACTTCACTGTAGCCGCGGTCAACGAAGTCGGCCAGGGCCCGATATCGGCGAAGTCGAACACTGCAACCGCTCGATAGCGCCTTCTTGACGACGACACGCGCCGCCCCAACCACTCGGTAGGGGCGGCGTTGTCGTACCTTCCCAGATAGTGCGCCGCGGCCCACGCCGCTTTTCCCCGACGCCGTACTCACAGGAGATCCATGTCCACTTGGTCACTGCACGGCAACGGCAAGACGGTGACGCCCGGTGAAGTCGTCGCCCCGAATGAACGGCTTTCATGGCCGCGCACGATCGGCATCGGCGTCCAGCACATCGCTGCGATGTTCGGCGCCACGTTCCTCGTACCGATTCTCACCGGCTTCCCGACGACCACCACGCTGCTCTTCAGCGGCATTGGCACCCTCGTCTTCGTCTTCATCACGCGAAACCGCATTCCGTCCTACCTGGGCTCGTCGTTCGCGTTCCTCGGTCCGGTAGGCGCTGCAACCGGCCTCGGTGTGGGTTCCGGCACTGCGGCAACTGCCGCGCAGATGGCGCCGGCACTCGGCGGTCTCATCGCCACCGGCGTCCTGCTGTTCCTCGTCGGTCTGCTCGTGCAGTCGGCAGGTGCCTCCTGGGTTGAGAAGCTGATGCCACCGATCGTCACCGGCACGATTGTTGCCGTGATCGGCCTCAACCTTGCTGGCGTCGCGAAGAACAATCTCACCGCGCAGCCGTTCATCGGGCTTGTCACGCTCGGCACGATCTTCTTGGTGTCTGTGATTGCGCGCGGTTTCCTTTCGCGCATCGCGATCGTCTGCGGCATTGTCGCCGGCTACGCCGTTGCGCTGGCACAGGGCCTCGTGAACACCGATGGCATCTCCGGTGCCGCATGGTTCGGTACGCCGACCCTGACCACGCCAACCTTCAAGTTCTCGGTCATGGTGTTGTTCGTGCCCGTCGTGCTCGTGCTCATCGCGGAGAACGTCGGACACGTCAAAGCAGTTGCCGCGATGACCGGCCAGGATCTCGACGCCGATATGGGCCGAGCACTCATGGCCGACGGTGTCGCCACCACGCTTGCCGGCTTCGGCGGCGGTTCCGGTACGACCACATACGCCGAGAACATCGGCGTGATGGCAGCAACGCGCGTCTACTCAACGCTTGCCTACATCATCGCCGGCGTCGGCGCGATTGTGCTGTCCCTCTCACCGAAGCTGGGTGCGCTGTTGTCGTCGATTCCTTCGGGGGTCCTCGGCGGTGCGGGCGTGGCGCTCTACGGCATGATCGGTGTGCTTGGTGCTCGCATCTGGATCGACAATCGTGTGAACTTCTCGGATCCGACGAACCTCTTCATCGCCGCGAGCTGCCTCGTCATCGGCATCTCCGACGTGACCTGGGTCAGCGGTGACTACACCTTCAACGGCATTGTGCTGAGCACGGTGCTTGCCGTGGTCGGCTACCAAGTTCTGCGTGCACTCTCGAAGGCGCGCGGAACCAGTCAGGTCTAGCATCAACGAACATCGGGCCGGCTGCGAGCAATCGCCGTCGGCCCGATGTCTTGTGATCAGATCTTGTCGACGCGAAGGCGGGGGAGGAGCGCTCCGACGCGCCGTTGATATTCGCCGGCGTCCGGCCACGTCGCGGCAAGCAACCGATCCTCGTAGCGGAACTTGATCTGCAGATCGATGAACAGCACCACCCACGTACAGACGCTCACAACGTTCCAAGCTGAGAGCACAAGCCCCACGCCGAACAGCAATACTGCGAGATACATCGGATGCCGAACCCAGGTGTAGATGCCGTGGGTGATGAGCGGAACGTTTTTCCGCGGTTCCGGAAACACTGTCACCGACTGCCGCAGGTTGATCAAGGCCGTCGCGAGAATGACCGCTGCGCAGCAGATGCACGTGAGGGCAAGTCGCTGTTGCCAGGTTGATGTCGCCTCGGAAGCCGGCTGCAGGAGGAGCACGAGCAGGCAGGCGAACTGGACGAGTACTAATACGCGGCCCTTCACATCTGCAGCCTACGACCGACTACAGCGGATTGCTCAGCAGGAAGCGTTCCACCTCAAGTTCTGAGACGACGCCGCTCTCCGCAAGTTCCGCCAATGCCGACGACATCGTCTGCATGCCGTAACTCGCCCCGGTCAACATGGTATTGGGAATCTGGAAGGTCTTGCCTTCGCGAATGAGGTTGCGCACCGCTGCATTCGCGGCCAACACCTCGAATGCGGCTACGCGGGAACCGTGACGATCGTTGAGGAGTCGCTGGTAGATGACGCCGATAAGTGTCGCGGCCAGCCGCGAACGGATGAGCGGTTGGTCCTCATTCGCAAATGCGTCGATCAATCGATCGATTGCCTGTTCGGCACTGTTCGTGTGAATCGTTGCGAAGACCAGGTGACCGGTTTCGGCAACTGACAGCGCCGCGGCCATCGTTTCGGGATCGCGCAATTCGCCCACCATCAGCACATCCACGTCTTCGCGAAGTGCAGCACGCACTGCTCTCGCGAAGGAATCCGAATCCGGGCCGATCTCGCGTTGGCGCACCAGCGACTCTGCGCTGGGGAATTGATACTCGATGGGATCCTCGATGGTGACGATGTGCACCGGTCGTGATTCATTGATGCGGTTCACCATTGCTGCGATCGTGGTGGACTTGCCGCTGCCGGTTGGGCCGGCCACCAGGATCAATCCTTGCTCCAGATCCGTCCACTGCTGCGTGGAGGTCGGAAGCGCGAGCTCCTGCATCGTGGGGATCTCGGAGCTCAGTCGACGAACCGCGAGGGTGTCCAGTCCGCGCTCACGAAACAGGCTGACGCGGAAGCGATCGCCACTCGGCGCCTGCATGCCGAAGTCGATGTCGCCCGAACGTTCGTAGGTTTCGATCTGCCCTTCGGTGAGCTCGGACTCCAACCACGTCCACAACGTGGGCCGGTCGAGGGGCGCTGCATCGATTTCGTAGAGGGTGCCCTCGATTCGCATTCGTGGCCCCATGTCAGCGCTCAAATGCAGGTCGGAAGCGCCCTGATTGATCATCTCATTCAACAGGTTTGTGAGTGTTACGTGCATTGCAGTAGTAGCCATGCACTGCAACGTAATCCGAAGACGCTGCACCCTCGACACTTGTGAATGATCTGTGTGGGCATCGTGTTTGTGGTGTGACGACATGCTCGAAAGATTTCCGACGTACGCGAGAGGGGAAAAGTCCGCGCTAGGTCGGATTGAAATCACACATGACACCGCTAGATGCCGCTCACGCAATTCCCGAAGCCCTTGTGCGCGCCGAGGGTCTGCTCGGTCTCCGGTGGGATGGCGACGACCTGGTCGTCGGCGTGCGCGAGTCACTGCCGAGCGATGCAGCTGATGATCTCCTGCGAAAGGTTCGCTCTGCAGAGGTTCCGACCGTGCGCGAGCAGCGGGTTCCGGACGACGAACTTCGAGAACTCATCGATCTCGTGTACGGCAATGAAGACGTTCCGGAGGCCCTGCCAGCGGTGCACGAGGACGATGACGGACCGATTGCTGCGTTGGTGAACCAGATCATCGATCGCGCGGTTCGCATGCGAGCCTCCGACATCCATGTCGAGCCACAGGAGCGGGATGCTCTTGTTCGGGTCCGAATCGATGGGGAACTCGAAGAGCTCACCCGGCAGCCCAGCGGCATCGCTGCACCGGTTGTGAGTCGCCTCAAAGTCATGGCGCAGATGAACATCGTCGAACGACGCCTGCCGCAAGACGGTCAGTTCAGTGTCACCGTCGGTGATCGTGAAATAGACGTTCGCCTGGCCACTGTCGCGACCATGTATGGCGAGAAGGCGGTCATGCGCCTGCTGGATACGCGTCGTCCTGCTGTCGATATCGGCCAATTGGGCATGCACGACCGGTCGCTGGAGGATTTCCAGCACATGCTGCGTGCCAATTTCGGCATGATCATTGCAGCCGGCCCGACCGGTGCGGGGAAGACGACCACGCTGCAATGTGCGTTGCGGGACATCAACACCCCGAAGCGAAACGTCTCTACGCTCGAGGATCCCGTCGAGTACGTCGTCGACGGGATCAATCACATCCCGGTGAACGATGGCATCGGCGCGAGCTTCGCGACGCAGTTGCGAGCAATCCTGCGGCAAGACCCGGACGTGATTCTCATTGGAGAAGTCCGCGATTCGGAAACCGCCAAGATCGGGGTGCAGGCCGCGCTTTCGGGCCGCTTGGTGCTCACCTCACTGCATGCGCAGGATGCGGTTGCTGCTGTGTATCGGCTCTTCCAACTCGACGTCGACCCACACCTCGTCGCGGCTTCCCTTCGCGGCGTGGTGGCACAGCGGCTGTTGCGGAGGATCTGTCGGTACTGCGGCCAGAGCTACTCCGCATCAGTTGCTGAGCGGATCCTGCTGGGTGCACCTGCGGACAGTGCGCCGCTCATGCTGCGACGAGGTGTCGGCTGCGCACTGTGCCGGGGCACCGGGTACCGGGATCGCGTAGCGGCTTTCCAAGTACTCGACGTCACTGACGAACTGCGCGAGTTGATCGCAGAGCGGGCCTCAAAGCAGCGCATTGCAGAAGTGGCGGCTGCGGGAGGGTTCCGGGCGATCGCGGATGAAGCACTTGAGCTTGCGCGACTCGGTCAGACCTCTGTCGAAGAGGCAATGCGATTGGTGGGAGTCGATGGCTGAGCGTGCACTCGTGATCGGCGCTCGCACCCGTGGTGCCCGACCCCGGGTAACACCAGCCCTGAGGTGATCCGCAACTTCTGCATCATCGCCCACATCGACCACGGCAAGTCGACCCTGGCCGACCGCATGCTGCAGATCACGGGCGTGGTCGATGCACGCCAGATGCGCGCCCAGTACCTCGACCGCATGGACATTGAGCGCGAGCGCGGCATCACGATCAAGTCGCAGGCCGTTCGTCTGCCGTTCAAGGCGGCCGACGGTATCGACTATGTCCTCAACCTCATCGATACCCCCGGCCACGTCGACTTCACGTACGAGGTCTCACGATCGCTCGCCGCATGCGAGGGCGCGATCCTGCTCGTCGACGCTGCGCAGGGCATCGAGGCGCAGACGCTCGCAAACCTCTACCTCGCGCTGGAGAACGACCTCCACATCATCCCGGTGCTGAACAAGATCGATCTGCCGGCCGCACAGCCCGAGAAGTACGCAGCCGAACTCGCGAAGATCATCGGTTGTGACCCGAACGATGTGCTTCGCGTGTCGGCGAAGACCGGCCAGGGTGTCGAGGAACTCCTCAACGAAGTCGTCAAGCTGGTACCCGCACCAACCGGTGATGCGAACGCACCGGCGCGCGCATTGATCTTCGACTCCGTCTACGACACCTATCGTGGCGTCGTGACTTACGTTCGCGTCATCGACGGTCACCTCAATCCGCGCGAACGAATCGCCATGATGTCCACCGGCGCGCAGCACGAAATGCTCGAAGTCGGCGTCATTTCGCCCGAACCGATCGCGTCGTCGGACGGCGTCGGCGTCGGGGAAGTCGGTTACCTCATCACCGGCGTGAAGGACGTGCGCCAGTCTCGCGTCGGTGACACCGTCACGTCCGCAACCAAGGGCGCCACGCAGGCGCTCGGCGGTTACCGCGATCCGAAACCGATGGTGTTCGCAGGCCTGTATCCAATCGACGGCTCGGACTACCCGGAGCTCCGTGATGCGCTCGACAAACTCAAACTCAACGACGCTGCGCTCGTGTACGAACCCGAATCGTCGGCGGCGCTCGGCTTCGGCTTCCGCATCGGGTTCCTCGGACTGCTGCACCTCGAGATTGTCCGTGAACGGCTCGAACGCGAATTCAACCTCGATCTCATCTCAACGGCGCCGAACGTCGTGTACCGCGTGATCATGGAGGACGGCAAGGAAATCGTCGTCACCAATCCGAGCGAATTCCCCGGCGGCAAGATCCGCGAGGTGCATGAACCCACCGTGCGTGCCACGGTGCTGACGCCCACGGAGTTCACCGGCACAGTGATGGAACTTGCGCAGAGCAAGCGAGGTTCACTGCAGGGCATGGACTACCTGTCGGAGGACCGTGTGGAACTTCGCTATACGGTGCCGCTTGCGGAGATCGTGTTCGACTTCTTCGACCAATTGAAGTCGCGCACGCGCGGCTACGCATCGCTCGACTACGAACCGAACGGCGAGCAGACCGCGGACCTCGTGAAGGTGGACATCCTGCTGCACGGAGATCCGGTCGACGCCTTCTCGGCAATCGTGCACAAGGACAAGGCATACAACTACGGCATCTCGATGGCGGCGAAGCTGAAGGAACTCATTCCAAGGCAGCAGTTCGAGGTGCCGATCCAGGCGGCCATCGGCGCGCGGATCATCGCCCGTGAGAACATTCGCGCGATTCGCAAGGACGTGCTTGCCAAGTGCTACGGCGGTGACATCTCCCGCAAGCGCAAACTGCTCGAGAAGCAGAAGGAAGGCAAGAAGCGCATGAAGATGGTGGGCAAGGTGGAAGTGCCGCAGGAAGCCTTCATCGCTGCGCTCACGGCAGGTTCCCCCGAGGACGCGAAGAACGTCGCGAAGAACCTGAAGAACTCCTAGGGTCGTGCGCGTGGACTTGCGCCGGAATCTGCAGGACCTGCGTCCGCAGAACACGAACGAACGAGTGCTGGCACTCGGCAGTCTCATCAACACGATGGGCAACGGCCTGTTCAGCGTCACGTCCGCGCTGTACTTCACCCGGATCGTCGGCCTCTCTCCGGCCCAGATCGGTTTCGCATTCTCCGTCAGCGCTGCACTTGCACTCGGCCTCACGATTCCGATCGGACATCTGGCCGATGTCTACTCCCCGAAGACGCTGAGCCGGATCATCACCACCATCTCGGCCTGCGCAATGACGATGTACGCATTCACCACCACGTACGCAATGTTCTTCGTGACCGCGGTCATCATCGGCATCACCGACCGAGGAACCAACGCGGTCCGCGGTGCGCTGATCGCGCGCGTCGGTGGCGCTGATGGCCGTGTCCGCATCCGTGCCTATCTGCGGTCGATCGTGAACCTCGGCATCGCAATCGGTTCACTGTTCGGAGGCGCGGCCCTCGCCATCGACGATCCCCGGTTGTATCGGGGATTGATCCTGCTCAACGCGTGCTCGTCACTGACATCGGCGTGGCTCCTTCGAAAGCTGCCCGACATGGCGCCGATCGAACATGAAGACAAGCCGAGACGAACCGAGGCACTACGTGATCGCACGTATGTGGCGCTCGTCGGCCTGCAGGCGGTGATCGCGATGCACTTCCTCATGCTCGAACTCATCGTGCCACTGTGGCTCGTTCGCGAAACGCACGCACCACGATGGGTTGCCGCCGGTACGTACCTCATCAACACGGTCGCCTGCACCCTGTTCTCCGTATCGACGGCGAGGGGTGCAGAGGACGTCCGGTTCGCCGGCGTGCTGCAGCGTCGCGGCGCATTCTGGATCGCACTTGGTGCCGTGACGTACGCATCTGCAGCACTCACGCAGAACGGATGGGTTGCAGCTGTCGTCTTGCTGCTCGGATCCGCGATCCATGTCACCGGTGAACTCTTTGCATCGTCGGGTTCGTTCGGTATCGGATTCGGCCTTCCGCCGGAACATCTGCAGGGCCAGTACCAAGCCGTGTGGTCGCTCGGGTGGGGGATCGGTGGCGTGATCGGACCGACGCTGCTCACCACCGTCATTCTCGGATGGGGGATTCTGCTGCCGATCTTCAAACTCGGTGCGGGCGGGAAGCTTGGCAGTGGGCGCCAGTACTGGTCGCTGATCTCGCTTCGTGACCAAGTCCGTGCACTGGAGTTTCTCCTCGACCAC
>CAXBQV010000071.1:0-9317 GCA_963978265.1 uncultured bacterium
CAAAGCCGCGGCGAAGCAGCGCTCGCTGCCGAGGTCTTTCGTTATGTGGCTGGCTTGGCGCGTGAGCTCAAAGGTCACAGCATGTACTTACAGCCAGAGACGCTTGATTACACAAGGCGAGAGCCCTACGGTGTGGTTGGCGCCATTATTCCCTGGAATGCGCCGCTGGTGCTTGCCGCTTTAAAGGTTGCGCCTGCGCTGATGACCGGCAATACCATGGTGCTCAAGGCCTCCGAGGAAGCGCCGCTTGCTGTATTGGCGATGTCGAAAATCTGTGCCGATCATTTGCCTGCCGGGGTGCTCAACACCATCACAGGCTACGGTGCTGAGTGTGGTGCAGCAATTGCCGAACACCCGATGATCCCGAAGATCTCGTTCACCGGATCGACGTTCGTGGGCAAGAAGTTGCTGCACCAGGCAGCGGACCGCGTGCTTCGTACCTCGATGGAACTCGGTGGCAATGATCCGTTCATCGTCTGCGAAGACGCCGACGTTGCCGCCGCGGTGGACGGTGCGATGCTCGCCAAGATGCGCAACGGTGGTCAGGCATGCACCGCCGCCAACCGCTTCTACGTGCACGAGAAGATCTACGACGAGTTCGCTGCGGCGATGACCGCTCGGATGGCCGCGCTTGTGGTCGGCGACGGACTCGATGACAAGACGCAGTGCGGTCCGGTCGTGTCCCACAAGCAGAAGAATGAGATTGCGGGCATGGTCGACGGTGCGCTGGCGCAGGGAGCCAAGCGGGTCGCCGGCGATCCGTCCGCGATGCCAGCCAAGGGCGCGTTCTATCCGCCGACGGTGCTCGTGGATGTCCCCAAGGACTCCGACATCGCACGGAACGAGATCTTCGGTCCGGTTGCGCCGCTCATCAAGGTGTCGTCCGACGAGGAAGCACTGCGTCTTGCGAATGCGTCGGAGTTCGGACTCATCGGGTACATCTACACGAAGGATCTTGCCAAGGGTCTGCGTCTCTCCGCGCGGCTCGAGACCGGCATGGTCGGGCTCAACCGTGGCCTCGTATCGGATCCGGCAGCGCCGTTCGGCGGCATGAAGGAATCCGGGCTCGGACGTGAAGGCGGATTCGAAGGCATCGACGAATTCCTCGAGACGCAGTACGTCGCCGTCGAGTGGTGATCAGCTCCGGAGTTCATCCGGCAGATGCTCAACGTTGTTGTAGTCGACGACCGACCAGGCGCCGTCGTACCGAAGTCGTGTCAGCGAGCAGTTGAACAGGCTTGGCAATGTGCGGTGATGCACGCGCTGGATACCAGCGATCGCCGCTTTGATAGCGCCGCCGTGCGAGACCACCAATGCGGTTCCACCGGCGAAGTCGAGTACCACAGCGTCCAGTGACGCGACGACTCGCTGGGTCACGTCGTCCCAGGATTCGAGTTCCGCGCTGTGCTGGAAGAAGTCGTCCACCTGGTCGGCTCCGACTTCAGCAGTGATCTCCTGCACGGTCCACCCTTCGAACCGGCCGTGCGCACGCTCGGCGAGACGGACGTCGGTCGTGATCTCGTGTCCGTGCGCCGTATTGACGAGGTTGGCGGTGACGAGCGCCCGTTCGAGTGGGCTTGAGACGATCCCGTCGAACCGCACACCGGCGAGTGCATCGCGTGCGGCACCGGCTTGCGCCAGACCTCGGTCATTGAGCGCGATATCGACCGAGCCCTGGATGCGGTGCGTGAGGTTCCAGTCGGTCTGCCCGTGTCGAAGCAGCAGGACATCGGTGGGCACGATCCGAGCCTACCCGCGGATTTCTGCGAGCACGGGCAGATGGTCGCTGATCGCAAGCGACGGCCGTCGCAGTTTCCGCGCCTTCAGTCCGCGACGGATGAGGATGTGGTCGAACTGCACCGCAGGCTTCCACGCGGGATAGGTGCGCGTGCGCGCTGCAGTGCGCCACAGTGGCCCGAGTGGAAGGAATCGATAGGTGAGATTCAGATCTCCGGCAATGATGACGCGGCGTCCGAACTGTTGCGCCCACCGCCGGATGCGTCGCAACTGCAACATATTCAACGGTGGCACGAAGGACAGATGCGTGGCAATGACGGTCCAGTCATTCGCAAGTTCCGCAGCGATTGCAACATGCGGTTCGTCTGCGATGTATTTGAGCCGACGCTGACCGTCGCGCGCATAGAGCAGCGGCAGCCCGACCGGTGATGCGCCGAGGTCAAGTCGCGACCAACGACGCACCGGAATGCGACTGAGGAGCGCGACGCCGTAGTGCGGTCCCGGCAGCGAGCGTTCTGGACCGAGCAGGAGTCCGGGTGTCGGGATCTGCGGATCACCCTCATCACCAGCGAATGATGGCGCGAATCGCCAATCCACGGCGCCCAGTCCCTGCGCAGCAGTCGACACCTGATCGACGCCACCGCTTCGGCGCATGAGGTAGTCGACCTCCTGCAGCGCGAGGACGTCGACATCGAGCTTGCCGACTTGCAGGTCGAGCGCCGCCGCCGGCGAGCCGTCATGTGACTGTCCTGAGAGGATGTTCCACGACGCGATTCTCATGCGTCGAATCTACGCCGGACTGCTACTCCACCCAACTCCGCGATCGTTCGACGGCACGTTTCCACGTGTGAAAGTCAGCACCTTCGGATTGCGGCGCGAATGTGCCGCTCGCATGCAACGTCGAACGCAGTTCCGCGAGGGTCGACCACGTGCCGGACCCCAGACCGGCGAGGAATGCCGCACCGAGTCCGGTCATTTCGAGCGACTGGCCGCGGATCACCTTCGTACCCAGCAGGTCCGCCTGCATCTGCATGAGCAGATCGTTCGCCGCCGCGCCACCGTCCACACGCAACGCCGTGATGCTGCGACCCGTGTCCGCCGTCATGGCGTCGATGACATCTCGCACCTGGAACGCGATTGCCTCGAGTGTCGCACGCGCAATGTGTCCTGCGGTTGTTCCCCGGGTGATCCCGACGATCGTTCCGCGGGCGTAGGGATCCCAGTACGGTGCACCGAGCCCGGTGAGGGCGGGCACGAATACGACGCCGTCGCTCGATGACACCGTGCCAGCCAACGACTCCACATCCTCGGCGTACGTGATGATGCCCAGCCCGTCGCGTAGCCATTGCACCGCGGCGCCCGCGACGAAGACCGAACCCTCAAGGGCGTAGGTGAGTCGGCCGTCGCGATGCTGCAATCCGATGGTGGTGAGCAGCCCGTGCTTCGAAAGCACCGGCTTGCTTCCGGTGTTCATGAGGATGAATGCGCCGGTTCCGTACGTGCACTTCGTGTCGCCGTCATTGAAGGCAGCCTGTCCGAAGAGTGCTGCCTGCTGGTCGCCCGCGACGCCGGTGATCGGGATCCGCAATCCGAATGCCGTTTCGGGGTCCGTCATCCCGAATTCGCCGTACGAGGGCAGGATTCGGGGGAGCGCAGCACGAGGTGCGTCGAACAGGTCGAGCAAGTCGTCGTCCCAGTCCGCGGTGCGGAGGTCCACCAACTGGGTCCGGGAGGCGTTGGTTGCGTCGGTTGCATGGACGCTGCCACCACTCAGGCGGGCCATGAGATAGGTATCGATGGTGCCAAGCACCAACTCACCGTTTCGAACGCCATTCCAGAGGTGTGCGTCGTTACGACTGAGCCACAGCAACTTTGTGGATGAGAAATAGGGGTCGAGTCCGAGGCCAGTGGTCGAGCGCACATTGGATTCGACGGCGCGGCGACGGAGTTCGTCGACGATGCCGGCTGTTCGTCGGTCCTGCCAGACGATCGCACGACGCGGTGCACGGAGTGTTCGACGATCCCAGACGCCGACGGTCTCCCGTTGATTCGTGATGCCGATGGCCGTGAGCGGCAGGTCGCATGCAGCACGCGCGGATGCGACGGCGGTCTCGGTTGCGGACCACACCTCCTCAAGATCGTGTTCCACCCAACCGGGCTGCGGGTAGTGCTGTGTGAACTCGGCGTAGCCGCGGGACCGAACGGCACCGTGTTCGTCGACGATCAGTGCAGTGACACCAGTCGTACCGGCATCGATTGCGAGGATGGCCATGACGGCAGAGTACGCGCACGTTGCTGGATACACTGCCGGAATGCTCGAGCGGCTCACCCAGTGGACGGTGCGACATCGCAGTGCCGTGTTCATGACATGGGGGATCGTCATCCTGCTCGGAGCGCTCGCACTCGGGCGCATCAACGATCATCTCACCGCAGTCACCGATGTACCCGGATCCGCATCAGCCACGGCCAACAAGACCCTGTCCGCGGCATTCGGTTCGAACGCCGACGGAAGTTTCGTCGTGCTGTACACCTTCACGCAGGCGGACGAATCTGAAATCGTCGACATGAAGCGGCGGATCGAGCAGGCCGCACAGCAAGTACCGACAGCCATGGTGCAACAGCAGCGTGCCGTGGGAGGCGTGCTGTACGCCAGCATCGGAACCGCCCTGCCCTTGATCGAGGCATCGGCGCAAACTCCGCGCCTACGGGCCGCGCTCGCGCAGGTCGGTCTGGCGAACGCCATGGTGACCGGACCGCCGGCGCTCGAGCACGATGTCCGGCCGGTGCTGGCCGAGGATCTGCAGCGTGGTGGACTGCTCGGCCTGGCGCTCGCGATCGTTGTGCTGCTCGTCGCATTCGGTCGTTCGCGAAGAGTCTTCGTTCCGCTGATTGTCGCGACAGCAACGGTCGCGGGTTCGCTGGGCATCGTCTACCTGCTGTCGACTGTGGTCACGATGGTCTTGTACGTTCCGAGCATCGTCGAACTCGTCGGCCTCGGGCTCGCGATCGACTACTCGATCCTGTTGGTGCAACGACATCAACTGCTGCGCGACTCCGCTGACCCGCTCATGGATACGGCCCGAACCGCGGGTCGGACGGTGCTGTGGGCCGGCATGACCGCCGCCATTGGTCTGGCCGCGCTGCTGCTCGTACCGATTCCGCTCGTCCGCTCATTGGGCCTCGCCGGTTGCATCGTGCCGGTTATCGCGGTGCTCGCAGCGCTCACGCTGACGCCCCCACTGCTGTCCGTTCTCGGAAACGGCCCGGTCCGCGGCATGCTCGTCTCGACGTCAACCCAATGGTGGTTGCGCGTCGGACAACTGGTGACAGCCCGACCACGTTCCGCAATGCTCGCCACGTTGCTGTTGTGCGCTCTTGCTGCTGCACCGCTCTCCGTTGTGCAGGTGGCACCCGCTTCATTGACAGCGTTGCCACGAGAAGCACCCGCTGCCCAAGCGGTCGCGTATCTGTCCAAGCGGCTTGGGCCGGGCGTCGTCACGCCGCACGAACTCGTGGTTCAGGTTGCGGACGGCACCGCACTTGATGGGCCGAACGACAAGGCGCGGCAGCGGCTGGCTGAGCAGCTCACGAAGCTGCCCGAGGTCTTCGGAGTTTTCACGGACACGGGGAGCAACTACGTCGACAACACGCGAAGCTTCCAGCGCATCTTCGTCATCGGGCGCCATGAACTCGCGGATCCTCGAACGAGTGATCTCGTTGCGAAACTCCGGGCGCTCGATCCGTTGAACTTCGGCTATGCACCCGGAGCACGGCTGCTGCTGGGTGGCGCGCCAGCGCAGGGCGAGGACTTCCTCGCCACCTTGCGATCGTCGATGCCGTGGGTGGTGCTGCTCATCCTGATCGCCGCCGGGCTCGCGCTGTCGAAGGCGTTCGGTTCGTGGCGAATCGCAACCGCTTCGATCATGCTGAACCTCGTATCACTTGGTGCCGCGTGCGGCATCGTCGTGGCGGTGTTCCAACTCGGTCTCGGCGCAGGGGTCCTCGGTACGTACCGGGTTCCACAGATCGAGAGTTGGACATTCGTCTTCATGTTTGCGCTGCTGTTCGGACTCACGACGGATTACCAAGTATTCGTGGTCCGCAGCATCCTCGAAGCGCGCGACAACGGCGACGACGCCGCTGATGCGATCCGCAGCGGCATCGCAAGCACCGGTGGCATCATCACGGTGGCAGCGCTCGCGTTTGTGTTCGCGTTGAGCGGTTTGGTGTTCGGGCGGATCGCCGGATTGCAGGAGCTTGGCCTCGGGCTGGCCGCCGGCGTCCTCGTGGATGCGACGATCATTCGCGGTGTGCTCCTGCCGAGCACACTTCGCCTATTGCATCGGTTCTGACATGGCGAAGGCCCCGCTGCCAAGCAGCGGGGCCTTCATGGTTCGGACTACTTCACGACCTTGATCGCGAAGTGCAGCACCGGAACCGTGTAACCGAGTGCAAGTGCGCCATTGTCCCAACCGCCGGAGAGCAGCGGAACCATGCCGTATTGCGTATTGGCGAACGACGGCTGGTGCGAGTAGTACTGCGGCCACAGATCGATGAGGTGCGTGCCGGGTTCGCCGGTCGCGACCATGTGGATCGCCATGTAGCCGTTGGAATTGAAACCGCAGCCGTATCCGACGTGGCTGTTGTCATACGTGACAGCCATCGTGTTGTCGAACTGGGTCCAGCCCACACCGCGGACCGTGATGGTGAACGGTTCACCCTGCTTGAAGGTGTAGGTGCCAACGCCGGTGCCGCCGAGATCCTCAGCGGAAGCGCCGGACTTCTGCGCCTTGGCGACATCCGCCTTGGCCACGCCAACGCTCACGACCTTGCCGTTCTTGTCCTTCATGTTCCACATCGTGTGCTGGACGTAGTAGGCAGCCTGTGCAAGCACCTTGCCACCCGATTTCACCTGCACGACGTGGTACCCGCCGAGGTTGTCGGGAATGGTGACGTCGGCGTCGAGCACACCGCCCTTGACCGTTGCCTGGCCAAGCGACGACGGGTTGAACTTCCAGCACTGCGTGCTTCCGACCGGGCAATCGACGCGGCTGCCGATCACGGTGGACCAGGCGAGATCGACGGTGCCGTCGGTCGGGAGACCGGCGACGTGCAGCTTCGTCTTCTGGAGGATCGGGCCGCGGTCCGGCGTCAGCGTCGCAACAGCACTGGTGGTCGGAGCGAGATCACCAGAGGTGGACAACGTCGTGCGTTCCTTGATTGCCGGAGTGACGTTCATCGGCCAGGTGGCCGATGGCTTCAGCGCGGCAATACCCGGGTCCTTGGTGACGGTGAACGTCTGGATGTTGTTGTTTGCGTATGCGTGGGGCACCGGTGACTGCAATACGTTCATGTACTGATACTCGATCGCGTCCATCACGTGGATGAAGTGCTTGCCCGGCTTGCCGGCAGCGCGGATCACCGCAGTGCCGGTACCGCGAGTCCAGAGCGCAAGGAACTGGCCGGTGTAGTCGTTGTCGTAATTGATCGAGGCACCCGCGGTGTAGAGACTCGCACCCATGCCGGTGTAGGTGATGGTGATCGGAGTACCGATCGGACCGCTCTTCGGGGTCATCTTCACCGACCGGAAGATCTCGAAGCCGCCCTTGGCGACCGCGACGCCGTCCTTCACGAGGTAGATGTCGTGCGTGCTGCCGAAGTCGGACGGCACCTTCGTCTGGAAGCTGAACGCGCCATTGGCATCGGTCTTCACGGTGCCCATGTCGACGTTGATCTTCGTGTACTTGGTGCCACGGAAGTTCGCGGTTGTGGGGTCAACTTCTCCGAGCCAAGCCGCGTCGGTCGTGTTCCACACGAGGGTGTACTCGGTGTTGGCCGTCAGTCCCGCGCCTGCGACAGTAAACGGTGCATCGAGAATGCCGGTGTCCGGCGTCGCAACCAGCGACGTCACCGTGTTGGCGCTCACGAATGCCTTCGACAGATTGCCGGTGAACGGGTACGGGTACTTCGCCTTCACCTCCGCCGGTGCGGTGAGCGTCTGCATCGTCATATCGGCACTCGCCGGCATCGATGCTGTCATCGGCACTACGAGGGCAGCGGCGAGCAGCGCCACGACCGTCCTCGCTTGGAACTTTTTCATGATGCTTCCTTCTGTCGTACATGTCGCACACGGTGGTCCGGCGCACTATCGGGGGAACTACTGGCTTGCTCACAATTGAAGGGGTTCGTCGGCGCTCCCCGCTGCAACCGACGAACCCCTTCGGGGTCTGTCGTTACGCGTTGAGCGTGAGCAGCGAGGTGCTCGGCCAACGTGACGGTGTGTAGACGTACTTCTCGCCGGTCATGACCGCGGGAGAAACGACGACGGTCTTGGTGACCTTCTTCGGCTCGTAGACGACCTTGCCGTTGAGCTTGACGACCTTGCCGTTCTTCTTGACGGCAACGTACTGGGTTTCAGTGACCTTCTTGGTCACGGCCGGCTTCTCGATCATGGAAACCTCGATCGAGTAGTCGACGACGCCAAGCGTGCTGTACTTGCCGCTGCCCGGTTCACCGGTCACCAATTGACCGGCCCAGAATGCTGCACCGCTGTGGTTGCCGTAGGAGAGCACGACCGGGGTGTCCCAACCCTTGATGACGACGGAGACCTTCGCTTCGTTGCTCGTGATCGGTGCGCCACCGCGTGCGTAGTCATTGACGTAGACACGGAAGACGATGCCCATGCCACGTGCGAACTGGCTCATGATCACACAGCTGTTGCCTTGGAGCGATGCTGCGAGTGTCTTCGCAGGTGTACCCGAACCGTTGACGGTGTCGACGTAAAGGCCGACATGCTCGTACGGGAAGGGCTGGCCACCGGCGTTGATCGGTGTTCCGACGGAGCCGGCGACCGGAGCGGACGTAACAGCGGCGATCGTGGCATCAGTCGGTGTGAGTTTCGCGGTCAGCGGAACCTCGCCGGCCTTGGTAGCCGTCCAGGTGCACACGGCGGTGTACGGCGCCTTATCGGTGTTCGTCGCGACAGCGGCGCAACCGCTGATGGCAACGCCATCGGCGAAGAAGTCGACCTTGCCCGGAACGCTGGTGGTTACGGTGATGACGCCGGGCGTGAAGCCGAGGACCTGGCTGCCGCTCTTCGCCTTGATCACGATGGTTGCGTCGGCTGCGGAGGCGGATGCGATGCCGAGTGACATCGCGAGTGCCGCCGCGGCAACTCCCGCAACTGCACGGGAGACTGTGCGAATCATTTCGTTCTTCCTTCTTCTCGAGATGAGTTACTTGGTCTTCAGGTCGCCGGTGAAGGTGACTGTGAACTGATCGGTTTCCTTGGTGCCCGCGGCCACGGATTTCACGAGGAAGTTGCCTTTGATCTTCAACGTTCCTGTTGCACCCTTGTACGCACCGGTGCCGCTCTTTACAGTCGCCTTGGCATCGACATTGACCATGGCCGGAGCGGCATCTGCAGCGCCGCACGCCTGGGCGCCGGTCGCGATGGTGAAGGTGATGGTGCCGCGCTACCGCTACGACCAGCTGATGCGCCTGGGCTGGAAGGTGTTCCTGCCGATCTCTCTGGCGATGGTGGTGATCGTCGCCGGCGTGCTGCAGATCACCGGCTGGGC
>CAXBQV010000072.1:0-9198 GCA_963978265.1 uncultured bacterium
GAAGTACGCGCGCGCCGACTTCGGCATGGTCACGGTGCTGGACACCACGAACGGCCACATCGTTGCAATGGCGGTCGCACCATCGTTTAATCCGAACGATGTGCGCAAGACGGATCCTGCGCTGCTCGGAAACCGGGCGGTCTCGAATGTGTTCGAACCGGGATCGACGCAGAAAGTGCTGACGATGGCGGCTGTGCTCGAGGAGGGTGCGGCGACCCCGACCGACAAGTTCGTCATCCCGCCGACGTTGCGGTGGAAGGGTGTGAAGACGTTCCACGACCACAAGCCGCACGGAACCCTGCATCTCACGCTCACCGGCATCCTCGCGCAGTCGAGCAACATCGGCACCATCAAAGCTGCTACTCGCATCGGCCCCGAGAAGTTGTACGAGTACCTGCAGAAGTTCGGATTCGGCTCGCGGATCGGGTCGGGACTCGCGGGTGAGAGTGCGGGCATCCTGCCGAACATCGACGGTTGGTCCGCCACGAGTTTCCCCACGATCGCCTTCGGCCAGGGTGTTTCCGTCACACAACTCCAAGCAGCGCAGGTGTACCAGACGATCGCGAACGACGGCGTACGCATCACTCCGACGGTCATTGCTGGAACCGTCGATGCAAACGGAGACTTCCAGCCGGCTCCGACGCAGCCACAGACGCGCGTCGTTTCCGCGAACACCGCCAAACTGGTGCGCGAGATGATGGAAAGCGTCGTCAGTGAAGAGGGAACGGCGCCTGGCGCCGCCATCCCCGGTTACCGCGTCGCGGGCAAGACGGGTACCGCGAACCGTCGGGACGATGAATGCCATTGCTACCGTGGATACGTGTCGTCGTTCATCGGACTCGCACCAGCGGATAAGCCACGGTTCGTCGTCGCGGTAGTGCTCGACAATCCGCGCAACGGTCACTACGGCGGTGTGCTCGGCGGTCCGGTGTTCAAGGAAGTCATGACCTTCGCCTTGCAGAAGTACCGCGTCCCACCGAGTGGGAGTACGCGTCCCGTGATCCCGACGACGTGGAAGTGATGCGTCGTGGGCACCACGTTCGAACTGCGACCGATCAAGACGTCGACGCCGCTGGCGAATGTCTGCAAAGTCCTGCATCTTCCGCCGAAGCAGGGGACTGTCACCGGATTCACGCTGGATTCCCGGGCGGTTCGCTCAGGCGATCTGTACGCGGCACTGCCGGGTGAACACACGCACGGTGCGAACTTCGCAGCACAGGCGATCGCGGCAGGTGCTGCCGCTATCGTCACCGATATGGCCGGTGCGCAGATCATCGGCGACGTCGCCGTCCCGGTGCTCGTCGTACCTGTTCCACGCGAGGCGCTCGGCGCAGTTGCCAACTGTGTGTACAGCGGGCCGAGACCCAGACTCGTCGGCGTCACCGGCACCAATGGGAAGACCACGACGACTCATGGCATCGCTGCCGTCGCCGACGCCGTTGCCGTGCCCACTGCGATCCTCGGAACGCTTGGCGTGCGCTTCCGTGACATTGCGACAGCGTCGGGGCGCACCACTCCGGAAGCGCCCGAACTGCACGCGGCACTGCAGGCAGTGGCCGAGTCCGGCGCGGAAGTGGCGGCCATGGAGGTGTCATCGCACGCACTCGCCCTGCATCGCGTGGACGGACTTCGCTTCGAAGTCGCGGTGTTTCTGGGGCTCTCGCAGGACCACCTCGACTTCCACCACACGATGCGCGAGTACTTCGAGGCGAAGGCGCGTCTCTTCGATGCACGTGTGAGTCGGCGCGCAGTCATCAACATCGACGACGCATGGGGACGTGAGCTTGCGACTCGCGCGGCGATCCCGCACGTCACGTATGCGGTGTCCACCGAGGCGGACTGGACGGCGCGCGACGTTGCCGTCGGAGCCGACGGCATCACCTCGTTCACCGCGGTCGGGCCCGGGACCACGGTGCGGGTTCGAATGTCGATGCCGGGGGGATTCAACGTCGCCAACGCATTGGCCGCTCTTGCGGCAGCGCAGTTGCTGGAACTCGACCTCGATGCTGCAGCTCGGGGACTCGCGGATATGCGCGTGCCCGGGCGTTTCGAGTTCATCGCGAACGATCGCGGCGTCGCGGCGTACGCCGATTACGCCCACACGCCTGATGCGGTTCGTCGCGTCCTCGACGTTGCACGTGGTGTCACCCGCGGTCGGCTCATCACCGTGATCGGCTGCGGAGGGGATCGTGACCCGGTGAAGCGTCCACTCATGGCGGCTGCCGCAGTCGCCGCATCGGATGCCGTCATCATCACCGATGACAATCCGCGCAGCGAGGACCCCGGGGTGATCCGTGCCGCAATGCTCGCCGGTGTGCCGACCCAGCATGCCGTCGAGGAGATCGGAGACCGTGCTGCGGCTATCGCCCGCGCGGTCGAACTCGCCCGCCCCGGCGATTGCATCATGGTGCTCGGGAAGGGCCACGAGACAGGTCAGGAGATCAACGGCGTCGTACATCCGTTTGACGATCGCGACGTCCTCCGCGTGGCCTTGGGCGGTGGGCGATGAACTGGACTGCGGGACAGCTCGCCGACATCACGCGGGGCACACTGCATGCATCCGCTGACATCGTCGTGCACGGCGTGTCCACGGACAGCCGCGAATTGCTGCCGGGCGACGTCTTCGTCGCGATTGTCGGCGAACGATTCGACGGTGCTGAGTTCGCCACCGCCGCGATGCATGCCGGTGCCGTGCTCGTCATCGCGGAACGCGAGGTCGGTGTGCCGTGCATCGTCGTCCACGACGTGCAGCGGGCACTCGGCATGATCGCGCGCGCCCACTTGGACAGCCTGCCGAACACGAAGGTCATTGCGATCACTGGCTCGTCGGGCAAGACGAGCACCAAGGATCTCGTCGCGCAGGTGCTGTCTGAGGCCGGGAAGACGCTGTCGCCGATCGGCTCGTTCAACAACGAAATCGGCCTTCCGCGAACCGTCCTGCAGGCGACGCCCGACACCGAATTCCTCGTCCTTGAGATGGGCATGCGCGGCATCGGACACATCGCTGCGCTCTGCGACATCGCACCTCCTGACATCGCAACCGTGCTCAACGTCGGCTCTGCCCACATCGGCATCGTCGGAAGTCGGGACGGCATCGCCAACGGCAAGTCCGAGATCCTCCAGGCACTGCATCCGGACGGCCTCGCCGTGATCAATCGCGACGACCATTACGCCCCGCTCTTCCGTGAGCGCGCACGATGCCCGCACCTCGAATTCGGCATCGACGACGGGCAGGTGCATGCAAGCGATGTGGTGCTTGACGCCTCCGCACGGCCCTCATTCCAACTGCATATCGGAAGTGAGACCGCACCCGTCACGATGCAACAGATCGGCGAGCACCACGTCGCGAATGCACTCGCGGCTGCGGCGATTGCACACGCCTGTGGCATGTCGACCAGCGGTATCGCTGCTGCACTCAGTTCCGCGGTTGCCCGCAGTCACTGGCGCATGGAATTGCACGAACTCGCAAACGGCGTCACGGTCATCAATGATGCGTACAACGCGAATCCGGAGTCGATGCGCACGGCGCTGCGCAGCTTGGCTGCGATGGGCAAGGGCAAGCGAACCTGGGCGGTGCTCGGTGAGATGCGGGAGCTCGGTGACGTCGCGGTCGAGGAGCACGACGCCCTCGGTCGACTGGTCGTGCGGCTCGACATCTCCAAACTCGTTGCGATCGGGGACATGGGCAAACTCATCCAGATGGGTGCGGCGCACGAAGGTTCCTGGGGCGACGAAGCGGTGCATGTCCACGGTATCGACGACGCGGTCCAGTACATCACCGAACGATGGCAATCCGGTGATCTCATCCTCATCAAGGCGTCCCGCTCGATCGGGCTCGAACGCGTGGCGCAGGCACTGCTCGACGCCGGCTCAGGGAAGAATTAGCCCGTGCGTCTCGTCATCATCGCTGGCTCCGTGGCCCTGCTGCTCGCACTCCTCGGCACCCCGCTGCTCATCCGCATGCTGCAGCGCCGCGGCTATGCGCAGGCGATCCGTGAATCGCGTGACGGCATCAACTACCCCGAGCACCAGCGGAAGAAGGGCACCCCGTCGATGGGTGGCCTCGCGATTGTGGCCGCCGCGGTCGGCGGTTACGGTGCTGCTCACCTCGCCACCTGGCGTGCACCTTCCGCAT
Organism: uncultured bacterium; assembly: GCA_963978265.1. GTDB lineage: Bacteria > Actinomycetota > Actinomycetes > S36-B12 > UBA5976 > JAKALQ01. The sequence continues at coordinate 4,136 of CAXBQV010000072.1, forward strand.
CGGCACTCGTCGCGTTCGCCCTCGTCTTCGCTCTCGGCGCTGTGGGTGTCGCCGACGACTATCTCAAGATCTTCAAACAGCGGAGCACTGGTGTCCGCGCCCGGACGAAACTCATCGGTCAGGCTGCCGCCGCTCTGCTCTTCGGATGGCTGGTGCTGCAGTTCCCGGACGCCGACGGCATCACGCCGGCTACGCAGGCGGTCTCGTTCGTGCGCGACACGGCGCTTGTGCTGCCAATCGGGTTGTTCCTCGGCTGGATCTGGTTCCTCGTCACGGCGACCACGAATGGCGTCAACCTCACGGACGGGCTCGACGGACTCGTCAGCGGAGCTGCCACGATGACATTCGGAGCGTACACGTTGATGTCGGTGTGGCAGTTCGGACAGCGGTGCGGATTCAAGGCGGATACTTCCGTCTGCTACAGCATTCGCGATCCGTTCGACATGGCAGTCTTCGCGGCAGCGTTCGCCGGCGCCTGCTTCGGATTCCTCTGGTGGAACACCGCACCAGCACGGATCTTCATGGGCGACACCGGATCACTTGCGATCGGTGGAGCCATCGCCGCCCTGGCGGTACTCACGCACACGCAGTTGTTGCTCGCACTCCTCGCCGGGCTGTTTGTGATTGTCACCCTGTCGGTCATCGCGCAGGTTGGATCCTTCAAGCTCACGGGCAAGCGGGTGCTCCGCATGGCACCACTGCACCACCACTTCGAACTCCTCGGCTGGGAGGAAGTCACGATCGTCGTGCGCTTCTGGTTGATCCAAGGCGTAGCGGTGTCGCTCGGCATGGCGACCTTCTACGCGGAATGGATCACGCAGTGAGCGTCGAAACACTGCGGCGCAGCAGCGATTGGTCCGCCTATCGTTTCGGTGTCGTCGGTCTCGGAGTGGCCGGTTTCGCGTGCGCGGACGCCCTGAGCCAGGTTGGTGCCCAGACATGGGCGATCGATGCCAGCACTGATCAGTCGGTGACGGAGAAGGCGACACTGCTCGAGATGCTCGATGTGCACGTGCAAACGGGGGCGGCTGCGGCGTTGCCGACGGAACTCGACGTGCTCGTCGTCTCGCCCGGACTTCGGCCGTCGCATCCGATCATCACCGATGCGCAGGCGCGCGGCATCGTGGTGTGGGGCGAACTGGAACTCGCATGGAGACTGCGCGATGAACAGCGCAACGTCCCCTGGCTCGCCGTCACCGGTACAAACGGCAAGACCACGACCACGTTGATGCTGGAGTCGATCCTGCGGGCCGACGGCCGGCATGCCGTTGCCGCCGGCAACATCGGCAACTCCGTCGTGCACACGGTGATGGACCCCGACGGACCCGACGTGATTGCACTCGAGGTCGGCGCGCCGCAGATGCCGTTCACGTCGTCCATGAGTCCGTATGCGTCAGTGTGTTTGAACATCGCCGAGGACCACGTCGATCACTTCGGCAGTTTCGACGCGTACGTGCAGACGAAGGGCCGGACGTACCAGAACACGCAGGTGGCCGCGGTGTACAACGTGCAGGATCCTGCGACCGAGCGGCTGGTCGAGCAGGCCGACGTGGTCGAAGGCTGTCGGGCGATCGGATTCACCTTGGGTACGCCGGGGCTCTCGATGCTCGGCGTCGTCGAGGACGTGCTCGTGGATCGCGCCTTCATCGACAACCGCGCCTCCCATGCGCAGGAACTCGCGACATTCGACGACATCCACCCGTTTGCGGCCCACAACGTGGCGAATGCACTGGCGGCTGCGGCGCTCGCGCGGGCATACGGCGTCCAGCCGTCTGCGGTACGCGATGGGCTGCGCACCTTCGAACCGGCAGGACATCGCATCGCGCCGGCCGGTGAGATCAACGGTGTGCGGTTCATCGACGATTCGAAGGCAACGAACACGCACGCCGCCGAGACGTCACTCGCGTCATATGAGCACGTGGTGTGGATTGCGGGCGGGCAGGCGAAGGGCCAGTCCTTCGATGGGCTCGTCGGAACGATGGCGAAGCGCATGCGGGCGGCGATCCTGCTTGGGGAGGACCGCCACATCATTCGCGATGCCTTCGCACGGCTCGCTCCGCACGTGCCCGTCGTCGAGATTGCCGACAGCACCCCCGATGCCCTCGACGACGTCGTCCGCGAATCGCTGCGCTTCGCGCAATCGGGCGACGTTGTCCTGCTGGCACCCGGATGCGCATCGTGGGACATGTTCCGGAATTACGGCCATCGAGGCGATCGGTTCGTCGAGGCCGTGCGGAAGATCGGCGGCTGACATGAAGCTTGCAGCGATGCTCGAACCTGTACGAGACGTGTGGGTGAAGCCCGGCGCTGAGGCGCGCATCATTCGCGCGCTGACCTTCATTCTGCTTGCATTCGGGCTGGCAGCGGTCTTCTCGGCATCCACAGTTGAATCGCTCAACACGCATGGCAATGCCTGGTACATCTTCACGCGCCAGTTGGCATTCGCAGTCGCGGGCGTCGTCGCCATGCAATTCGCACAACGATTCTCCATACCGGCCATCCGTCGGCTCACACGGCTCGGCATGCTGATGGGACTCGGCATGCTCGTCGCCGTCCTCTTCATCGGCGCATCCGTGAACGGGCAGCGGAACTGGATCAATTTCGGCCCCATCAACGTGCAGCCATCGGAGTTCGCGAAGCTGGCCGTGGTGCTCTATGTCGCACAACAGGTGTCCGTGGCGCTCCGTCGCACAGACGACCAATGGGAACTCTTCAAAACCATCTTCATCCCGTTCGCCGCAGTGATGGTGCTCGTGCTGCTCGAGAAGGACATGGGCAACGTCATGGTGCTCGGCGGCATCATGGTCTGCATGATGTTCGCAGTCGGCGTGCCCTTCCGATGGATCGGTGGCATCTCGGGAGCAGGGTTGCTCGGCATCGTCGGATTCCTCTTCATCGGCCCCAGTTACCGCCGCGATCGCATCCTGTCGTGGCTCAATCCCTACGCGGATCCCGAGGGCAACGGATGGCAGTGGATCCACGGTAGCTACGCGCTTGCACTCGGCGGACTCTTCGGGCAGGGCCCCGGTGCGTCGAAGGAGAAATGGGGTGCGCTTCCGGAAGCCCACACCGACTTCATCCTGGCGGTCGTCGGCGAGGAATACGGTTTCTTCGGCACCACCGTCACGCTGCTCCTCCTCTTCGCAATCATCCTGCTCATCTTCCGCGTCGCGATGCAGACGCGGGATCCCTTCCGACGGCTGACACTGGTCGGCGTCGGCTCATGGGTGCTGATGCAGGTCCTGTTCAATGTCGGCGCGGTGGTGGGCGCCCTTCCGATCGTCGGTGTCACACTTCCGCTCGTGTCCTACGGCGGTTCATCATTGCTGCCGATGCTCGTGGCGCTGGGCATCGCTGCACACTGCACGAAGGCAGCGACGTGAAGGTTGCCGTCGCCGGCGGCGGCACCGCGGGCCACATCGAACCGGCGATGAACATCGCCGATGCACTCGTCGCACATGGCCACGATGTGGTCGCCTTCGGTACGCAGCGTGGACTCGAGCAGACACTGGTGCCTGCACGTGGGCACCGGCTCCGCGACATCCCGCCGGTCCCGTTCCCACGATCTCTATCCACCGACGCCCTCACGTTCCCCTGGCGCTTGCGGGATGCCGTCCGTCAGGCAACCGCGATCCTCAAGCAGGAGCATGTCGATGTGGTCGTCGGGTTCGGCGGCTACGTGGCACTGCCCGTCTATCTCGCCGCGCGACGCCTGCAGATCCCGATTGTGGTGCACGAGGCGAATGCGAAGCCCGGGCTCGCGAATCGTGTTGGTGCGATGTTCGCTGCGCAGGTATTCGACACCGTCGCCGGGTCGCTACGTTCGGCGCTGACCGTCGGCATCCCCGTCCGTCGGGCACTGCTCGACCTCGATCGCGCGCACGTACGCGGCGAAGCGCTCGCGCACTTCGGCCTTGAACCGGATCGACCGGTGCTCCTCGTCTTCGGCGGCTCCCAAGGCGCGCGTCGACTCAACGAAGCCGTTGTTGCAGCAGGCGCCACACTCATCGCGGAGGGTTGGCAGGTACTGCACGCCGTCGGTCCGAAGAACGAGGACCAGCGCATCGACGACCTCCCGCACTACACGACCGTCTCGTACATCGATCGGATGGATCTCGCGTACGCGGTTGCCGATGTGGCAGTCACGCGTGCCGGCGCGCTCACGGTGGCCGAACTCGCCGCCGTCGGGGTGCCCGCGATCTTCGTGCCGCTGCCGATCGGCAATGGGGAGCAACGATTCAATGCCGCGCCGATCGTCGCCGCTGGCGGCGGTTTCATCATCGCGGACGCCGACTGCACGCCCGAGCGGATCCTCGACGTATTCGCTCCCTGGCGCGATCCGATTGCACGGCACGCCGCCGCGAGCGCGGCGAAAGCCGCCGGTTCGCAGGGCGCGACTGAGAAGATGGTGGTCGCCATCGAACACCTCGGAGCATCCGCGTGAACCTGCAACAGCTCGGAAGGGTGCATATCGTCGGTATCGGTGGCGCTGGCATGAGCGGCCTCGCGCGAGTCCTGATGGCGCGCGGTGTCCAGGTGAGTGGCAGTGACGCGAAGGAATCCCGTCGGCTTGCTGCGGTGCGCGCACTCGGTGCCCGCGTGCGCGTCGGGCATGACGTCGAGATCATGCAGGGCGCCGATGGGCAGTGCATCGTCGACACCGTCGTGCATTCGACGGCGGTGCAGCCCTCGAATGTGGAACTCGTCTACGCCCGAGACCTCGGCCTGCGCATACTCAGCCGAGCGGAACTCCTTGCGGCCATCACCGCCGAAACCCGATTGGTGTCGGTGGCGGGGACCCATGGCAAGACGACCACGACATCCATGACCGTCGTGGCGCTGCAGCACTGCCATGCAGATCCGTCGTTCGCGATCGGGTCGGAGCTCAACGAGTCGGGGTCCAATGCCCACGTCGGCAGCGGTGACATCTTCGTCGTGGAAGCGGACGAGAGCGACGGCACCTTCCTCCATCTCGATACGTTCGCCGGCATCGTCACGAACGTGGAACCGGACCATCTCAATTACTGGCAGACGGTCGAGGCGATGGAGCAGGGTTTCCGCGA
>CAXBQV010000073.1:0-9038 GCA_963978265.1 uncultured bacterium
TCGTGTCCCGCTGCAGCTGCTCGGCCTGACGAGTGACGAGGTCGTGCAACGTCGAGGAGCGCCCGCCGCGGAGATCGCGCACACCCCATCCGTGCGCTGCAGTTGCAGGGCGGCGTTGCGATCGGCGACAGCGGTCCGCTCCCGGACGCGGTCGTGAAGCAGTTGCCGAACGTGTCGCGCATCATCGGCAAGGACCTCGCGTCCACCTCCTTTGCGCTCGCGCGATCGGTTCCCGCCGGAAACTCGACGCTCGTCGTCGATGCCGCGACGCAGCCGGATCCGTTGCAGCTCGTGCTGCGTGCGAGGCTCGGCGAACCGCAGCTGCTCGTCGGTGACCTGACAACGCCATTGCGAGCATGGTTATCCGCACGTGCCGATCTCACGCAGGCAGTCGTCACGTCACACGTCGGTCGTTCGGTTGCAATCGGCATCGGCCGACTCATCACCGATCGTGGTGCGGTCGGCGCACTCCCGCTCGTGCAGGCGAAACCGTTCGCACCGGTGACGGTGCCGCAGAGTTTCACGTTCTCCGGCAGTGGCTTCGGCCACGGCGTCGGGATGTCGCAGTGGGGCGCCTATGGTCAGGCGAAGGAGGGCCGCACGGCGACTCAGATCCTGCAGTACTACTTCACCGGTTCGGTCGTCGCGCCGATCGACGACGCTGCCGACATCACGGTCTCACTGGACAGCCGCGTGAATTCGGGGTCCTTCCGGCTCGAGAAGTTGTCGGATCCGAATTCGAAACTTGAACTCACCGCCGGCGACGGCACGATCACGCTTGTCTCCATCGGCGACATCGTCACGACCACATACAACGTGGGCCGCATCGACGTCAGCGTGAGTGGTTCGGTGAACACGGCGTTCACGACGAATGCGTTGACCGTGCGGTGGCCCGGCAACCGGGAAGCGACGACCGCCACTGGCGGACCCGCGGTACTGCGATACGCGGGCCCGGGTGTCTCCATCGCCAAAGGCGGCCGATACCGCTACGGCTACCTCTCGATCACACCCGCAAAGGTGAGCGGGGGGCTCAGCCTCGGCCTGCAGATCAACAATGTCCTGCGGCTGCACGACGAATACCTGTACGGCATCGCCGAGGTGAGTTCGTCGTGGCCCACGGCCACGATGCAGGCACAGATCATCACTGCGCGCTCGTACGCCTACAAGAAACTGAAGTCCGGAATCCGCAGCGCCTGCGGCTGTCATATCTACGACGATCCGCGGGACCAGAACTTCACCGGCTATGCGAAGCTCGCGGAGAAGTCGGGTTCGACCAATGTGGGCGCGTTGTGGAAAGCCGCCGTCGACGCGACCCTGGTATCTCCGACGCAGGGTCTCGCGCTGACCGTCGCAGGACAGGTTGTGTCCGCGTACTACTCGGCGGCCAGTGGTGGTCGCACGCAGAACAACGAGGATGTGTGGGGCGGAAGTCCGTTGTCGTACACGCGCAGCGTCGACGATCCGTGGTCGCTGACGTGGGCGTCATCGTCCGTTTCCCGCTGGGCACCGCGGACGTTCTCACAGGCCGACATCGCGGCCGCGTTCGGCGCCCCCGACGTCGTGTCCATTGATCTGAGTGACCGCTATGCGTCTGGTGCGGTGGACAACGCGGTCGCGATCTCGTCCAATGGTCAGCGCTTCGTCGTTGGAGCCGAAACCTTGAAGTCCCGGCTGAACAAGTCGTTGCAGGATGCCGAAGTGATGGCTCGCGGACTTCCGTCGGTGTGGATTTGGCGGGTGGACGAGGATGTCGATGCCACATCCGCAGCTGCGGCTGCACTCGATCTCGCGACGAGCAGTGCAATGCGGAACAACGCGCTCGCACAGGCTACGTCGGCAACAGTTGTCATCGTGCAGCAGGACGCCTCGAATGCAACGCTCGCGCTTGCAGCCGCCTATGCGGGTGTCAAGCAGTACGCATTGCTCGTGAACGCCGGGCCGGATCTCGATACCGGGACCCGCACCGAACTCGTGCGGCGAAAGGCGACGAAGGTGGTGTTCGTCGGTGCCACCACCGCGCAGTCGGCAGTCACAGCCTTGAAGATCCCGATTGCGATGTTCTCCGCACCGACGCCGGCAATACTCTCCGCATCGCTCGGCGTCGATCTTGCGGTCAAGGCCGGAACGCCTGCGGTGTTCGTGTCGTCTGTTGATGATGCTGCGTTGCCGCTTGCGGTGAATCTGGCAGTGCGTACCGCAGCGCCACTGCTTGTCATCGACAACGGCGCCATTTCCGGTGAGGTGTCCGCACTCGTGACCCAGCAACAGCCGGTGTCGTCGATCGTCGTCGGTGCGGCTGATCGGGTGCCTGATGCCGCGGTGGCCGGTATCGGAACCGTGGAACGCCTGACGGTAGGCGATCCGAAACTTGCATCGATCCTCGCTTTCACTCAGCGCATCGACAGTGGGACGGTCGGGCTCGCGGTGGTGCATCCACTTGTCCCGACGGCGATCGCCATCATGACCGCGGGCACCGGACTCCCGTTGCTGTATGTCGACGACGCAGTTCCCGCTGAAGCGTTCGATCTTGAGCAGCGGACATCGCGACTCACGTTGGTGCTGCGCGTCGGCGTGACGCCCGACGTGGTGTCGGCGCTGCGTCGCGCCTAGTTGATGGGGAGCTCCACGGTGATGCGTTCCCCTTGCGCGCTCGCATGGTCATTCGCGATGACGAGTGACGCACTGCTTGCCCACGGCAGCACCGTCAGCGACACGATTTCTGCAACCGTCGTGAGTGGGTCGAGGGTCGCGAACGCCCCCAATCGTGGTTCGTCTGCGAAGGGTGTCGTCGCCGCGACCAATTCCGCCGCGCTCCACGTGCGCACACCGTCGTCGATGAGCGGCAGCTCGTGTACCGGCCCGGCGCTGCGCGTATCCCCTCCGGAGCGCACATCGAGGAAGAAGTCGTGGTGGAGCGGTGGAAGCGGCCGCCCGAACGGCATAGCCATCGGATGGTCGTGCAACGCGAGCACCGGGATCTCGGACGACGGCTCCGTGCCGATGCGCATGACAAGGTCCGCACGATCTCGTGGGACGACCGTGCCCTCCAATTCGTCGAGGGCGGCAACGATCACCGGCCACATCCAATGCGCCCGCAGTTCCACATGCAGTTGCAGTTCCGTGCCGAATTCGGCCTCGAGGTAATTACTCGTCTTGGCCACCCACTGCTCGAAGGTGGCGCCACTGAATTCGGTACGCCCAGTGTTGCCGAGATCGGTGATGAACGGTCGTGCGCGGTACAGGCCGCTTGCGCTGCGGCGGATTCCTGACAGTGCACCCATGCGTCCAAGGCTATGTGCAAGGCTGTACCCGTGCTCGAAGCCATCCTGCTCGTCGGCGGTCAAGGGACACGACTGCGCCCGCTCACGATCGAGACCCCGAAGCCGATGCTGCCGGTTGCAGGTCGGCCGTGCACCGAGCATCAGATCGCGCGGCTCCGTGACGCCGGTGTCACCCGGGTGATCCTCGGTACGTCGTACCGCGCCGACGTGTTCGCCGACTACTTCGGCGACGGTTCCGCGTTCGGAGTCGAGCTCGTCTGTGTGACCGAAGCCGTACCACTGGGCACCGGCGGTGCCATCCGCAACGTCCTGTCGGAATTGAAGTCCGGACCGGACGACCCCGTCCTCATTCTCAACGGCGATGTCCTGAGCGGACATGACATGGCGGCACAGGTCGCGCACCATCGCGCACACGATGCCGATGTCACGCTGCATCTCATCAACGTCGACGATCCGCGCCCGTTCGGGTTGGTGCCCACCGACGAGCACGGGCGGGTCCTGGCGTTCCTCGAGAAGCCGGAACGTGCCGAGGACATCGTCACGCACCAGATCAACGCCGGCTGCTACGTCTTCGCCCGTCGCGTCATCGATGCGATCCCCGCTGGCCAGGTCGTGTCCGTGGAGCGCGACACCTTCCCGGCGCTCCTGGCAGCGCAGGCATCGGTGCTCGCATGGATCGACGACGCGTACTGGCTGGACCTTGGGAATCCGCTTGCGTTTGCAAAGGGCAGTCGCGACCTTGTCACCGGCATGGCACCTTCGGCCGCAGTGCCCGGCCCTACCGGTCCAGCACTCATCCTCGACGACGCGGTCGTCGCAGCATCCGCGACGGTCGATGCCGGCAGTTGCATCGGCGTCGGTGCGCGCGTGGATGCAGACGCAGTGGTGTCGGGCAGCGTCGTGATGGATGGTGCCCACATCGCCGCTGGCGCACGCATCATCGACTCGATCATTGGTCGGCATGCATCGGTGGGGGCGGGCTCGACGGCAATTGAAACCGTCATCGCCGACCGCGCTCGCATCGGTGCGGACAACGAGTTCGGACCCGGAACGCGGGTGTTCCCCGACGCGGTCGTCGGTGACATCGCGATCCGTCAAAGCTCCGATCGCTGACCGACGTTGCCCCGCCGAGCGGTCGGAAAACCCTGCCATCCGACGCGGAATAGGTCGGAATACCCGAATATCTGCTCAATTTCGCTTGACGGGAGGGGATTACACCCTTGTAATTCACCCAATGCACGGCGCAGGGGCGCTGTGAAGACCTCAGGAGGCGGCATGGCGGACGAGCTCCAGCCAGACCCGTTGCTCGAATGGCAGGAGCGTGCGCTGTGCGCTCAGACCGATCCGGAGTCCTTCTTCCCGGAGAAGGGCGGCTCCACGCGTGAAGCGAAGAAGGTCTGCCTTTCCTGCGAGGTCCGCGTCGAGTGCCTCGAATACGCCCTCGCCAACGACGAGCGTTTCGGCATTTGGGGCGGTCTTTCCGAGCGCGAACGCCGCCGTCTGAAGAAGTTCGCCAGCTGATCTCCACCCGTCCGACACAGTCCTGATCAATAGGCTTAGGCGGACATGAGTGAGCCCATTGCATTCGTCGACGAGTTCTTCACGGAATCGTCCGAACTTCCGAGCGGGCTCCACCGCACCCACCGGGTCGACGTCGTCCTGGTCACACACGACGGTGCCCGCTGGCTGCCGCGCACCCTCGCTGCGATCCGAGGTTCGCGAGTCCAGCCCGACGCCGTGCACGTGATTGATACAGAAAGCATCGACTCCACGCTCGAGCACGTGCGCAATGCAGGCGAACTCATCACCACCCTCCAGTCGGCACCGCGCACGCAGGCCTACGGCGCATCGGTCGCGCAGGCGGTCTCGATGCTCCCGGAAGCCGATGCCGAACTCGCCTGGATCTGGCTCTTGCATGACGACAGCGCGCCCGCCGCGGACGGACTCGAAACGCTGCTGAGGGCCGCCGAAGCCCATCCCGACGCCGCGATTCTCGGCATGAAGTCGGTGGGCTGGAACGACTCCTCGCGCTTGCAGGAAGTCGGCATCACCATGACCGGTGCCGGACATCGCGATCCCCGCATCGAACGCGGTGAACGCGATCAGGGCCAGTACACCGAGACCGAGGAGGTCCTCGCAGTCGGCTCGGCGGGCATGCTCATCCGACGCGACGCCTGGCAGACGCTGCAGGGCATGCGCGAGATCTTCGCCTTCTATCGCGACGACATCGACTTCTGCTGGCGTGCGTGGGAGCACGGCTACCGCGTCCGCGTTGTGCCGCAGGCGGAAATCGCACATCGCGAAGCTGCGTCGCACGCCGTGCGTGCGCAGGATGTCCGCCATGGCACGGCGCACAAGCTCGGCCGGCTCAACGCGCTCGGCATGACCTACATACACGCGCGGGCGGTCACGAGGCCGTTCGTGCTATTGCGACTCAGCATCGCGTCGCTGTTCCGCGCGCTCGTGTACTTCGTCGGCAAGGATCCGCGCGATGCGGGCGACGAACTCTCCGCGTTGTTCCAGTTCTTGCGGCATCCCGAACGGATGATGCGCGAGATCGCGGATCGTGGCGTCATCCCGATCCGCGCCCCGCGAGCGTTGCGGCCCTCGACCTGGGTGCAGTTGTGGCACGGCGTCGACCTCATCACCGGGCTGGTGGTGGAGAAGGTTGATGACCTGCTCGAACTGTGGGCAGGCACGGATGCGTTCGATGTTGTCGACGTCGTGGACGACGGTTCGGACGCCATCGAAGCGGAGTCCGACGAGACATATGTCGTGCGATCGCGGCGCCAGAACTTCATGGCGCAGGTGTGGAAACGGCCGGGCACGCTGCTCACCGTGTCACTGCTTGCGGTCGACCTCATCGGAACGCGCAACCTCTGGGGGAGCGGCACCCTGCAAGGAGGTGCGCTGTTCCCGGTCACCGGTGGAGTCAGTGACCTCCTGCAGTTCTACTTCCGTGATTGGCATGCGGTCGACCTCGGCTCGCACGCGAGTGCTCCGCCGTGGATGCTGCTGCTGGCGATCTCGTCGCTGCCGTTCGGTGGCAACGTGTCACTTGCCGTCACGGTGATGCTGGTGTTCGCGATTCCGGCAGCCGGACTTTCTGCGCATCTCGCCGGACGTGTGTTCATCGAACAGGCCCCACTCCGCGCGTTCTTCGCCGCGACCTACGCCTTCTCGCCGGCGCTGCTTGTTGCGATCGGCAACGGCCGACTTGGCACGATCGCCCTCGCGATCGCACTACCCGCGTTGCTCCGGTTGGCATGGCGCTGCGATGAGACCTGGCGACGAGCAGCCGCAATGGCGATTGCAGTTGCGTGCACAGCGGCCTGGGTGCCGGTCGTGTGGTTGTTTGCAGCAGTCTGGGCCGTCGTTGCCGCCGTGCTGTGGCGCCGCGACCGGGAGCGCCGGTTCCGTCTGGCTTTCATCATCGTGTCGTCGTTCTTCCTGCTGTTCCCCGCGTCACTCGAATGGGTCGTGCAGCCGGCGCTGCTGCTGCGCGAAGCAGGAGCGGCAATGCCGCCGACGTTCTCGCAGCCACTGCTCAGCATCATGTTCCTGCAACCGGGCGGCGCGACGTCGCCGCTCATGTTCGGCATGGCCGGGCTGCTTGCCGCGGCCGTCGCTGCGCTGGTGCAGCAGCGCAAACGCCGACGTGTCTCGGTGACATGGATCATCGCGACGATCATGTATGCGACGTTCGTCGCCGTCTGGTTGCTGTCACAACGCCTGCACGCGACTGATCCGTCGACTGGTCTCCCGATCCTCGACTGGGCCGGTCCGTTCACGCTGACACTCGGGTTGATGTGGATCATCGCCGCTGGTGCGGTCACTGACGGTCTGAGCGAGACGTTGTCGCGTCGCTCCTTCGGGTGGGTGCACCTCGTGACCCTGACGCTCGTCGGAGCAATGGTGCTCGCGCCGGTGCTGACCGCCGGCAGTTGGTTGCTGCGCAGCGGCGATGCCACGGTGCAGCGGTCGGACCGCACCCAGATCCCGGCCTTCGTGCTCGCGCGGAACACGGCGGAGTCCGTGAGTCGGGTGCTTGTGCTGCACCGTGATGCACCCGGCACCATCCGCTACTCGATCTTCGACGGTCGCGACGCGCAACTCGGTGACGCCGATGTGCAGCGCGACGTCGCCAATGCTGAGATCACTGCCATCGTCGGGTCGATGTTGTCCGGACGCGACCGGACCGATGCACAGCGTCTTGCGCAGTTCGGCATCATGTATGTCGTTGCTGACGATGGCGACGCTGTCGTCGCTGCTGCACTCGACGGCGCAGTGGGACTGCGACGCATCTCCGGCGGGACGCATGGCGCAACGTCGACCTGGGAAGTGCAGGCGTTGAACGAACGCGTCTCACTCGTCTGGCTCGAGGGTGAGCGGATCACCGTTGAACCCGTCGAACACACCGTGGATCCGGTCCTACGCGTAACGCTCGTCGTCACGCCGGTTGAGCAGCCGCGCATCATCGCGATCGCGGAAGCCGCAGGTGCGTGGCGGGCGACACTCAATGGCGAAGCCCTGGAAACGGCGACGAAGTACCAGCGACCGTGGCGGCAGGCGTGGCGGATCCCGCCGCAGGCGGAGGGCTCGGTGCTCATCGAATACCGGGGTGGTCAACGCATCGGTGGTCTGCTGTTCGCCGTGCTGGTGCTCATCGGCACGCTCATCGTCGCGCTGCCGACGTACCGCCCGTACGCCGACGTCGACCCGGAAGAGGTGACCGATGCAGACGCTGTGGTGGCGTAGGCCGCGCGATCGGGTTGCCCTGCTGCTGGGCTCCTTCGTCGTGCTCACGATCGGCGGACAGTTGCTCGCGCCGGCAGTGCAGCCCGCTCCGACGACGGTCGTCGTTCCGATCTCGTCGCTGGCGCTCGTGTGTTCATCGCTGCCGGCCGACACCGCCGGATACTCCGTCGATGTCAAAGCCGCACTGCGGGCGGGTCGCGATGACGCGAAGGTGCAGGTGCAGGCGAAACGATTCACCACTGCTGCGGTGACGCCCGGCGCGGTGCGGGTCGTGCCGGTCTCAAAGGCCGCCGCTGCACTGATCACCGCAAGCGGTTCAGCGGCTCCGCAGTTGGTCGCCGATGCTGCGATCACGGGAACCTCCGCGTCCACGAAGGGGTACGCGACCTACGCGTGCCAGCCGCCGTCGGCATCCCAATGGCTCGTCGGTGGCGCGTCGATTCCCGGCCGCACGGCCGTCCTCACGATCGCGAACGTCGATGATGCGCCTGCGACCGTGAACGTCGAGGTGTGGACCGACCAGGGCAAGTCCGGCGCACGTTCCCTCGACGGCATTGAGGTGCCAGCGCATTCGCGTGCCCAACTGCCGCTCGCGCTCGTCGAGCCCGGTCGCGCGGTCTATGCGGTGCATGTCATCGCAACGTCCGGTCAGGTGTCCTCGAGCATCGTCGACCGCGGGCAGAGCGGGCTCGCATCGCTCGGCGTCGATGCAGTTGCGCCGTCGAACGAGCCGGGAACGCAGCAATTCGTCGGCATCATTCCCGACGATGCCACCGATGCGCGGATCGCCTTCGTCTCACCCGGTATTCCGACAACGGTGCGCGTATCGCTGCTGACGCAGGACGGCGAATTCGCGCTGGCGGGTGCAGAAGCGGTCGCGGTCGATGCCGACAAACTCAACGTTGTCGACATTCCCAACGACGCGATGATCGGGGACGTTGCGGTGATCGTGCGCGCGGACGATCCGGTCGTTGCCGGCGCGACGTTCTCCGTCAGTAT
>CAXBQV010000074.1:0-8978 GCA_963978265.1 uncultured bacterium
CATTTCCGCGAGGTTCGCGCCTTTGCCGCCGAGCAGGTCGACCATCGTGCGGTCGCCCTCGGTGAAGTCGTAGACGTATTTCATGCCGCTGTCCGTTCACGCAGGTGATGCCATCGTCCTCCGTCACTCGGCGTCGTACTCGGGCCGAAAGCCACGGACACGTGGTGGTGCGTGCCACACGTCGCCCACCGGCATAGCGCCCCGGTCGAAGGGCTGTCCTCCGGCCCTGAGCGGTCGGTAGGCTCGGGTCACAACTTCATACCCGCCGTCCCGGGTTACGGAATCCGGGACATCCATTTCCACAACGGATCGTTCGGCACGTACCTGCCGATGGAAGGAATCAACATGGCATCCGTGGTCTTCGACCATGCCACCCGCCTCTACGCGGGCAACTCCAAGCCCTCAGTCGACTCGCTGAACCTCGAAATCGCCGACGGCGAATTCCTCGTGCTCGTCGGTCCCTCGGGTTGTGGCAAGTCCACATCGCTCCGCATGCTCGCCGGTCTCGAACCGGTCGACGGCGGCGCAATCCGCATCGGCGACAAGGACGTCACCAACCTGGCACCGAAGGATCGCGACATCGCGATGGTGTTCCAGAACTACGCCCTCTACCCGCATATGACAGTTGCCGAGAACATGGGCTTCGCGCTCAAGATCGCCGGCCGCCCGAAGGATGAGATCCGCAAGCGCGTCGAAGAGGCCGCCAAGCTGCTCGACCTCACCGAATACCTCGACCGCAAGCCCAAGGCGCTCTCGGGTGGCCAGCGCCAGCGCGTTGCAATGGGCCGTGCGATCGTGCGCGAACCACAGGTGTTCCTCATGGACGAACCGCTGTCCAACCTCGACGCCAAACTTCGCGTGCAGACACGGACGCAGATCGCGTCGCTGCAACGCCGCCTCGGAGTGACGACGGTGTACGTGACGCACGACCAGGTCGAAGCCATGACGATGGGTGATCGTGTCGCAGTGCTGAAGGACGGTCTGCTGCAGCAGGTCGACACCCCGCAGAACCTCTACGACTACCCGGCGAACGTGTTCGTCGCCGGCTTCATCGGTTCGCCTGCGATGAACATCGTGTCCGCACACGTCGAGGAGCACGGTGTGCGACTCGGCGGATCACTCGTTCCGATTCAGCAGGAAGTGCTCGACATCGCGCGCTCCCGTGGTCTGCATGAGGTGACGTTCGGCTTCCGTCCGGAAGACGTGCGCTTCGTCGGTGCAGGTGAGGGCTTCTCCGTGCACATCGACATCGTCGAAGATCTCGGCGCCGATGCGTTCTGCTACGGCACCGTCGAGACCGCGCACGGCACCCAGAACGTCGTTGCACGCGGTGACGGCCGTACGCCGCCGCGTCGTGGTGACACCATCCATCTCACGATCGCAGGCGGCCACGCCCACGTGTTCGATCCGAACACCGGCGTCCGCATCGGTCACTAAGCACGACTCAGGATCAGGGTCGATGGCCATCGCTGTCCGGGCGACGGCCGTCGACCCTGATCTCTTGTCCCTGCCATGGGACACCGCACTCGAGGCCTGGCCCGAGTCGCTCATCGTGGCGCTCCCCCGTGGCATCTCGCGGCACACCGTGCGCTTCGTGCGCCTGTCCGGAATCGTGCACGCGGTGAAGGAGATCGAGGAATCGTTCGCCCAACGCGAATACGACCTCTTGAACGAGCTGACTGCGCTCAACGTTCCGTCAGTGAAGGCGAAGGCCGTCATCTCCGGCCGCGAGGACCAGCATGGCGATCCATTGCCCGCCTGCCTCATCACCGAGCATCTCCAGTTCTCACTGCCATACCGCGCAGTGTTCTCATCGACTCCGCGAACCGACACTGCGATTCGTCTGCTCGATGCGTTGACGCTGCTCATCACTCGCCTGCACCTGCTCGGGTTCGCGTGGAACGACTGCTCACTGTCGAACACCCTGTTTCGTCGTGATGCAGGTGAATTCGCGGCGTACCTCGTCGATGCCGAAACGGGTGAGCTCTACCCATCGCTGTCCGATGGGCAACGCCAGTACGACATCGAAACCGCATCGTTGAACTGCATCGGCGAACTCATGGATCTACAGGCGGGTGGTCGCCTTCCGGAGACCGTCGATCCGATCTCTGCCGGCCAATCGCTCATTGCGCGCTACAGCCGTTTGTGGGGAATGCTCACCGACCCTTTGGAAATCGCGCTGCACGATCGGAAGGCGCTCAACCAGCACATCGCCCGACTGAACCGGCTCGGCTTCGACGTCGGCGAGATCGCGTTGGAGGCCACCGGCAACGGAATGGCGCGCGTGCACCTCACTCCGAAAGTGGTCGACGCCGGACATCATGCCCGACGCCTGCTCCGGCTCACCGGCCTGGACGTCGAAGAACACCAGGCGCAGCGCCTGCTGAACGATCTCGATGCGTTCCGGGCCGAAGCGGGCGACGGTGAATCCGAGGAGATCGTGGCGCATCGCTGGGCCGCGGAGCAGTTCGAACCGATTGTGATGGCAGTACCGCAATCACTGCGACGGAAACTCGAACCTGCCCAGATCTTCCACGAAGTGCTCGAGAACCGCTGGTACATGTCCGAACAGGCGGGCACGGATGTCGGCATGGAAGCTGCCACGCAGGCCTACATCTCCACCGTGCTGGCGCGGAAGCCCGACGAGATGGCGATCCTCGGCAATCCCCCCGGGGTCGAGGACACCGTCGAGATTCCGATCATCGATCTCGACATCAACGTGATGCCGGTGGCCGACGCGGACGAGGAGTCCCTCAACCCCTGATCGATGCAACCGCGTACAAGGCGATGCTCGCCGCAACCGATGCGTTGAGCGATTCGGTCTGGCCAGCCATCGGAATCGAGCAGATGACGTCACAGGTTTCGGTGACGAGTCGCGACAGTCCCTTGCCCTCCGAACCGATCACGAGTACGACCGGACCGCGGGCGAGTTCCGCATCGAGCTGCGGGAGGTCGACCTCGCCGTCTGCATCGAAACCGACCACGAAACAGCCGGCCTTCTTGTACATCTGCAGTGTGCGCGTGAGGTTCACCGCTTTCGCCACGGGAGTCCGCGCAGCTGCGCCTGCCGAGGTGCGCCAGGCAACCGCCGTCATATCGGCGCTGCGGCGTTCGGGCACGACAACGCCTGCCGCTCCGAATGCTCCTGCCGAGCGCACGATTGCGCCGAGATTGCGTGGATCGGTAACACCGTCGAGTGCGATGATGAGCGGGAACCGGCCGCCGCGCTCCAGCAGATCATGCGGGTCCGCATAGACGTACGGCTTCACGGTCAGCGCGACGCCTTGATGGAGTTCGACGCCGGTGATGCGATCGAGTTCGGCTCGCGAAACCTCGAGGATCGGCAAGCGCATGTCGCCTGCAGTGGTGAGGATCTCACGCACGCGGTCGTCGTATTCGATGCCGGTGGCAACGTGCAGCTTCAATGCCGGTACGTCGGCACGGAGTGCTTCAACAATCGGATTGCGGCCGACGACGATGTTGGACGTGTCGCGAACGCGACCACCCGGCGCCGCTGCCACACGTCCGCGTTTGGTCGTGGTGGCATTCGCGGCGGCGCGCTTCGCCGCTTTCTGGGCAGGACTGTTCTTCCGGTCGGCTGCCTTCGGCGTCGGTCCCTTGCCCTCGAGTCCCTTGCGGCGTTGTCCGCCGGAACCCACGGTGCTGCCCTTCTTCGAGCCTGCTTTGCGCACGGCTCCGCGCCGTGATGAATTGCCAGCCATTACTCAGCGTCCTTTGCGAGCGTCCAGCGCGATCCTTCGGCAGTGTCCTCGATCGCTATGCCTGCGGCGAGCAAACGGTCGCGGATCGCATCGGCCGATGCGAAATCCTTGTTCGCGCGCGCCGACTGTCGGTCGTCCAGCGCAGCGCGCACGAGCGCGTCGACGACATGATGCAGGTCCTCGCTGCCGGCACTGCGCGAGATCCACGGTTCGGAAAGGGGATCCACACCGAGCACCCCGAGCATGCGGCGCACATCACCCAGCACAACGCGCAGTTCGTCTTGGCTTCCGCCTGCGAGCAGGCGATTGCCATCAGTGACACGCTCGTGCAGCACGGCAACCGCAGCCGGAACGCCGAGGTCGTCGTCCATGGCAGCCGCAAACCCGGCCGGAACCTTCTGGGCAACGACGTCGCCCACCTTCTCGGATGCGCGTAGGACGAAATTCTCCAGCCGCGCGAAGGCGGTCGCGCTCTCGCGAAGTGCATCGTCGCTGAATTCGATGTTGCTCCGGTAATGCGCATTCACCAGATACCAGCGCAGTTCGATCGCGCGAACCCGCTGCAACACCTCATGTACCACCATCGTGTTCCCCAGCGACTTGCTCATCTTCTCGCCGGACTGCGTGACCCACGCATTGTGCAGCCACAGCTGTGCGAACCCGTCGCCTGCAGCACGGGACTGCGCAATCTCGTTCTCGTGGTGCGGGAACTGCAGATCCAGCCCACCACCGTGGATATCGAAGGAAGGACCGAGGTACATGCCGGCCATCGCCGAGCATTCGAGGTGCCAGCCCGGTCGTCCATCGCCCCACGGCGTCGGCCACGACGGTTCTCCCGGCTTCGCACCCTTCCAGAGGGCGAAATCACGCGGATCCCTCTTGCGCGACGTGTGATCACTGTCGCCGGCAGGTTGCATGTCGTCAGGGCGCTGCCCCGACAGTGCGCCGTACTCACTGAACGAACGGATGTCGAAGTACACGTCGCCGTCGACGGCGTAGGCGTGTCCCTTCTCGATGAGCCGCTGCATCAGCGTGATCATCTGCGGCACGTGCCCGGTTGCGCGCGGCTCGATCGTGGGTGGGATGCAGCCAAGTGCGTCGTACGCCGCGGCGAACGCTCGTTCGTAGTGCTGCGCAACCGCCCACCAGGGTCGCTGCTGCTCGACGGCCTTCGCGATGATCTTGTCGTCGATGTCTGTGACGTTTCGGCAGAACGTGACGTTGTACCCCGACTCGAGGAGCCAGCGCGTCAGTACATCGAACACGATGCCGGACCGCACATGGCCGACATGCGGAAAGTTCTGGACGGTCGCACCACAGAGGTACATCGACACTTCGCCTGGCACCAGCGGCACGAACGCACGCGTGGCGCGTGTTGCAGTGTCGTAGAGGTGCAGTGCCATGGGTGAACCCTATTCGTCCGTCTTGCTCAGCAGCGCATTGGCAACCGCGGCAAGTCCTTCACCGCGACCGGTGAAGCCGAGGTCGTCGGATGTCGTGCCGGCAACACTCACGGGTACATCGCCGAGCGCCTCCGACATCGCTGCCTGCACTTCGTCGCGTCGCTTGCTGATGTGCGGGCGCACGCCGATCACCTGCACGGATACGTTCTCGATCGTCCAGCCTGAGTCGGTGACGAGGCGCGCGACTTCGCGGAGGAAGGTTGCACCGGAAGCGTTCTTGAACTCCGGACGGTCGACGCCGAACACCGAACCGATATCGCCCATTTGCGCAGCCGACAGGATTGCGTCGCACGCAGCATGTGCGGCAACGTCACCATCGGAGTGGCCGACGAGCCCGCGCTCGCCGGGCCACTCGATGCAGCCCACCCACAGCACACGCGAATTGCCGTAGGCATGCACATCGACACCGGTTCCGATACGGATCATTGGTTCCCCACAACTGCTTCGGCGAGTGTCCAGTCGAGCGGACGGGTGATCTTGAATGCGATCGGGTCGCCGGGAATCGTGCGAACCGAGATGCCGGCCGCTTCACAGAGTCCGGCGTCGTCGGTGACATCATCAACGCCGTTGTCGCGCGCGACCTGGTGTGCGCGTTCGAGCGCAGCGCGGGTGAACCCTTGCGGCGTCTGGACTGCGCGCAACGTGGTCCGATCGACAGTGCGCATGACGATGTCGTCCTCGACGACCTTCACGGTGTCGGACACGGGCAGGACCGGCACCACGGCGTTGGCACCCTTGTCCACGAGTTGCGCGATGATCGCTTCATGCAGTGTCGACGGCGCCAGCGCGCGGGCAGCGTCGTGCACGAGAACGAATTCGACGGACTTCGGCAACACTGCGAGCCCGGCCGCCACGGACTGCTGCCGCGTGGCACCCCCGGCGACGACCTTCAGCGGCACGTCGGCCGTGAGCGAGTGCGAGAGTTCGTCGACGTTCTCAGCGGGGACGGCGACAACGATCAGATCCACACCACGCGTGCCGGCGAGTCGACGAACGGTGAGTTCGAGCAAGGATTCGGCGCCAAGGACTCGGAGCGCCTTTGCGGCGCCGGGACCCAGACGTTCGCCCCGTCCGGCCGCCGGCACGATCGCCGCCGTTCGGACCATAAGCGCTCCTTAGGAAGCGAGAACGTTGTTGAGGATCTCTTCGGCGTTGGCCTCGTCGGTCTTCTCTGCGAGCGCGAGTTCCGAAACCAGGATCTGGCGGGCCTTTGCGAGCATCCGCTTTTCACCGGCGGAGAGTCCACGGTCCTGATCGCGACGGAAGAGGTCGCGGACGACCTCGGCAACCTTGATGACATCGCCGGAGGCGAGCTTCTCGACGTTCGCCTTGTAGCGGCGGGACCAGTTCGTGGGTTCCTCGATGTAGGGGCGGCGCAGCACGTCGAAGACCTTCTCGAGGCCCTCGGCGTTCACCACGTCACGGACGCCCACATACTCGGCATTCGCGGCGGGGACGCGGACCGTGAGGTCGCCCTGCTGAACGCGGAGGACGAGGTACTCGGTGGGGACCCCTTTGACCGTCCGGATCTCGATCGCCTCGATCAGGGCCGCACCGTGGTGCGGGTAAACGACCGTTTCTCCGACAGTGAACGTCATAAGTCTCCACCTCTCCAAGACGTCCAAGTTTACCAGAGATGTGATGGGGGTCTCACCCCCGAATTTGTGCGGGAAACCGGGCCCCGGGCCACCTACTCCTCGAACATGTCGCCGCACTGCGTGCGGCGCGATTTCTCGGCCGCGGGTCCCTGAGCGCACGCGCTCCGCGACCGCTCAGCCTTCGAATTTGTATCCCAGGCCGCGGACGGTCAGCAGATGCTGCGGTCGGGCGGGATCGGCCTCCAGCTTCGCACGCAGTCGCTTCACGTGGACATCGAGGGTCTTCGTGTCCCCGAAGTAGTCCGAGCCCCAGACGCGGTCGATGAGTTGCGAGCGCGTGAGCACCCGTCCTGCATTGCGTACGAGGAACTCGAGGAGATCGAACTCCTTGAGCGGCATCGTTACGACGTCGCCACGGATGCGCACGATGTGCCGGTCGACGTCGATCTGCACCGGGCCCGCTGCAATGGTTGCGCGATCCTCCGCGGGATCGACGCCCTGCGGTCGACGGAGGACTGCACGAACCCGCGCGACGAGTTCGCGCATCGAGAACGGCTTCGTGATGTAGTCGTCAGCACCCATCTCGAGTCCGAGCACTTTGTCGATCTCGCTGTCCTTGGCCGTGAGCATGATCACGGGAACGCTCGATTTCGCGCGAATCGTCTTGCAGACGTCGGTTCCCGGCATGCCCGGCAGCATGAGATCGAGCAGGATGAGGTCGGCACCCCGCTGCTCGAATGCAGCAATACCGGCGGGACCGGTTGCCTCGACATGCACGTCGAAGCCTTCCTTCTCGAGCATGAACGACACAGCATCGCTGAACGATGCCTCGTCCTCGATGATCAGGATGCGCGTCATGCTGCCTGCTTGGGGAAGCGCAATGTGAACGTCGAGCCCTGCTCGGGAACCGATGTGACGAGCACGTCGCCGCCATGGGCACTGCAGATGTGCTTCACAATCGCAAGTCCGAGGCCCGTGCCACCGGACTCACGACTGCGCGCCGGGTCCGTGCGGTAGAAGCGCTCGAAGATCCGCGGTTGATCCTCGGGGCTGATGCCGATGCCCTCATCTGACACCGAAATCTCGACGCGGTCGCCGAGATCGATCGCGGTGACAGTCACCTTGGTGAACGACGGCGAATAGTTGATCGCGTTGACGAGCAAGTTGCGGAGCGCGGTTGCGAGCTGTTCCTCATCGGCATACACCTCGAGCCCCGCTGGAATCTCCTGGAGTACATCGATGCGCTTCGATTGGGCAAGCAGTCGGGTCGTGTCGATCGCCTCGGCGACCACGCGATCCACGGGCGTCGCCGCTGCATGCATGGTCACATCGGCGGCCTGTAGCCGGGAGAGGTCGGTGAGATCGCGAACGAGTGAACTCAGCCGCTGCGCCTCCGTCTGGATCCGCTCGGTGAAACGTGCGAGGGCTTCGGGATCGTCGATGGCCGATTGCACGGCGTCCGCGAGCAACAGCAGGGCACCGACTGGCGTCTTCAACTCATGCGAGACATTCGCGACGAAGTCGCGGCGCATCGCATCGACGCGCACCGCGTTCGAGATGTCATCGATGAGGAGCAGCACGTGATCGGTGTCGATCTGGCTGCTGCGCACGCGGATTTCCCGAGGCGGCGCACCGTGTTCACTTCCGCCGATCGACAGCTCGCGGGTGTGCGGCTCGCCGTCGGCACGGGTCATGTCGACCATGTCCGCGATGTCCGGATGTGTGATGCCGCCGCGCCGCAGAAGTCCGTAGCTCCCGAGATTCGCCGACGTCCGCGCAATGCGCCCGTACGGTCCGAGCACGATCCATTCGCTCTGGAGGCCCTCGAGCACGGACAGGGCGGCAGCCGGCAATTCCGGCTCGATCGGATTCGAGGTCGCGACGGGCTGCTGCTTCGCGAACCGGTCACGCCACGCCATGGGCGGCAGCCTATGGGTTCGCATTTCGGCCGGAAAACCGCGACCATGGTGCACCGGAGGAGTGATGACGCTGAAGAACCTCACCGTGACACCGCGGCGGATCGCCGTGATCTCGGTGCACACCTCCCCCTTGGATCAGCCGGGTACCGGCGACGCCGGCGGCCTCAACGTGTATGTGGTCGAGACGTCCAAACGCCTTGCGAAGCGAGGCGTCGAAGTCGACATCTATACGCGCGCCACGCGCGCGGATCTTCCTGCTGATGTGCAACTGGCTCC
>CAXBQV010000075.1:0-8857 GCA_963978265.1 uncultured bacterium
AAGCGGTTGGCGCGGACTCGACATCGGACCCGCGTCGCAGCGAGCATTCGCCTCGTCGGTTGCCGCTGCGAAGACAGTTGTCTGGAACGGCCCGATGGGTGTGTTCGAGATGGCGCCCTTCGCGGCGGGAACCCTTGCGGTTGCGAAAGCGATGACGGAGAACGCGTCGGCTATGACCGTTGTTGGCGGCGGCGACTCCGCTGCCGCCGTCCGTACGCTCGGACTCGATGAGTCGAAGTTCACCCATATCTCCACCGGTGGTGGCGCATCGCTCGAATTCCTCGAAGGCAAGACGCTGCCCGGTATCGCGGTCTTGGAGGACTGACGCGTGACAACCCGTACGCCGTTGATGGCCGGTAACTGGAAGATGAACCTGAACCATCTGGAAGCCATCGCGCTCGTCCAGAAGCTCGCGTTCTCCCTGAACGACGACGACTACACGCACGTGGACGTCGCGGTCATGGTGCCATATACCGACATCCGTTCGGTGCAGACGCTCATCGATGGTGACAAGCTGCGCATCCGCTACGGAGCGCAGGACGTCTCGGAGCACGAAGCCGGTGCATACACAGGCGAGATCAGTGGCGCGATGCTCGCGAAGTTGGGCGTGCACTTCGTTGTCGTCGGCCACAGTGAGCGCAGGCAGTACCACGCGGAAACCGATGCAATCGTGAATGCGAAGGCGAAGGCAGCGATCAAGCACGGCATCACACCGATCGTGTGCGTCGGTGAGGGACTCGACATCCGCAAAGCCGGGGAACATGTGCCCTACACGCTTGCGCAGGTCGACGGATCGCTTGCGGGCATCTCGCCGGAGCAGGTCGCGAAGCTGGTCGTTGCCTATGAGCCGGTCTGGGCCATCGGCACCGGTGAGGTAGCAACTCCCGAGGACGCCCAGGAGGTGTGCGCCGCCATCCGTGCCCGGATCGCCGATACCCATGGCGAAACCGCAGCAGCAGAGGTACGTGTGCTGTACGGCGGTTCGGTGAAGGCGAGCAACGTCGCATCGATCATGGCGAAAACCGACGTGGACGGGGCCCTCGTCGGGGGCGCAAGCCTCGATGCCGACGAGTTCGTGGCCATCGCGCGTTTCCGGCTGCACCCGGTAGAAGCCTGACACGCTATCCTTCCGCCCATGCAACTTGCTTTCGAACTGCTCCTCATCCTGACGAGCGTCCTCCTGGTGGTCCTGGTGCTCCTGCATAAGGGCAAAGGCGGCGGCCTCTCCGACCTCTTCGGTGGAGGTGTGTCGTCCACGCTCGGTGGGTCGAGTGTTGCCGAGCGGAATCTCAACCGGATGACATTGGCGGTCACCCTTGTGTGGGTCGCCTGCATCTTCGCGCTCGGACTGCTGTTGGCGGCGAGTCGCTGATGGCGGGTGGAAGCGCAATCCGCGGAAGTCGCGTTGGAGCCGGTCCGCTCGGGGAATCCGAGCGCGGTGAAGCGGCGCCTCGCGTCCGCATCAAGTTCTACTGCTCCAACGGGCATACGGTGAATGTCGCGTTCGCCCTCGATGCCGAATTCCCCGATGTATGGGATTGCCCTCGGTGCGGGTTGCCCGCCAGCCGTGACGCCGAGAACATGTTGTCGGCTCCGAAGAACGAGCCGTACAAGACACACCTTGCCTACGTGAAGGAACGTCGCAGTGATGACGACGGTCTGCAGATCCTGGCCGAGGCGTTGAAGGACATGCGCTGATTCGGCGACGCTGATCAAGTGAAACGGACCCCTCGTGAGGGGTCCGTTCTATCTAGCGGTTCGCACGTACTGCAGACACGACGGCGTCGGCGGTGATGCCGAATTCCGAGTACAACAGGTCGGGTGCCCCTGAGGCGCCGAAGCGATCGAGTCCGATCACGGATTTCGCATACTTGAACCACCCGACGGTGCTGCCGGCCTCGATGGCGACCACATTCGTGATCTTCGAGGGCAGGACCGATTCACGGTACTCGGCCGGCTGCTGATCGAACCATTCGAGGCAGGGTGCCGACACCACGCGGGTTGCGACGCCGGCATTGTTGAGCGCAACCGCAGCCTTCAGCGCAATTCCGACTTCCGAACCGGTTGCAATGATGATCGCTTCTGCATCGGGTGCGTCCTGCAGGACGTACGCACCGCGCACGAGCTGCTCTGCAACGTCGGGGGTCGTGACCGTCTCCAACGCCTGGCGCGACAGGATGAGACCCGCCGGCTTGCCCTCGCGGAGGATCGCTCTCCACGCCGCGACCGTTTCGTTCGCGTCGGCGGGGCGGACAACGGCGAAGTCGGGGATTGCGCGCAGAGACCACAGGTGCTCGACGGGCTGGTGCGTCGGTCCGTCCTCGCCGAGGCCGATGCTGTCATGCGTCCACACGTAGGTGACCGGCGTCTGCATCAGCGCTGACAGGCGGACGGCACCCTTCATGTAGTCGGAGAACACGAGGAATGTGCCACCGTACGGACGGAGCCCGAAGAGGGCGATGCCATTCATCATCGCGCCCATCGCGTGTTCGCGGATGCCGTAATGGATGTTTCGACCTTCGTAGGTCGCCGGGAGCAGCTTCGATTCGTGCTCCAAGTACGTGAGATTCGATTCACCAAGATCCGCGGAGCCGCCGATCAGCGAGGGGAGTCCGGCTGCGACAGCGTTCAGTACTTTGCTGCTCGCCTGGCGGGTTGCCGTCTTGCTGCCGAGTTCGAAAATCGGCCATGCAACGTCGTCGACCGGCGTCGTGAAGAGTTGATCGAAACGTTGCGCCGCGTCAGGGTTCTCCCGTCGCCAGGCGTCGAAGTCCGCATTCCATTGCTCAGCGTCGGCAGCGCCGCGGTCTTTGACCTTGCGTGCATGTGCGAGCGCATCGGGCGGCATTTGGAAGTCGAGATTCGGATCGAGTCCCAGCAGTTCTTTCGTTGCGGCAACCTCGTCCTTGCCGAGCGCGGATCCATGTGCTTTCGCTGTGTTCCGTGCATTTGGTGCCGGCCACGCCATCGTCGATTGCATGCGGATAAGCGTCGGAGCCTCTCGATCCTGCTTCGCCGAGGCCATTGCCGCGTCGAGGGCTGCAATATCGATGTCCCCATCGGTCTGCTTCGGAACCTCGATAACATGCCAGCCGTACGCCCGGTAACGAGCTGACACGTCTTCAGTGAATGCGAGATGGGTGTCGCCGTCGATGGAGATGCGGTTGTCGTCATAGATCATGACGAGATTGCCGAGTTGCAAATGGCCGGCAAGCGAGGATGCTTCGGCTGCGACACCTTCCTGCATGCAGCCGTCTCCGGCAAAGACCCAGATGGTTGGGTCGAACGGCGCACCCGACACCGCCTGTACGTGCTTCGCGGCAACCGCCATACCGACGCCCATTCCGACGCCCTGGCCGAGCGGACCGGTGGTGGTTTCCACGCCGGCGGTATGGCCGAATTCCGGGTGTGCGGGGGTCAGGCTGCCGAGTGTGCGGAACTTCCGCAGATCGTCGATTTCGAGACCGTACCCGCTCAGGTACAGCTGCGTGTACAACGTGAGGCTGCTGTGTCCGATGGAAAGGACGAACCGGTCGCGACCGATCCAGTTCGGATCCGCCGGATTGTGGCGAAGGTGCCGCTGGAACAGCAGATAGGCGGCGGGAGCCAATGCCATGGCCGTTCCGGGATGGCCATGACCCGCTGTCTGCACGGCATCGGCGGCGAGTGCGCGAGCGCAGGCCACAACCTTCTGATCGAGGGCGGAGAACATGGGCTTCCTTTCGACGGCAAAACCCTACCGAGAGACGTTGTGCCGGAACGGGTAGGCTCGCGACATCATGGCAACGAGCGGCAACCTCATCGCGGATGTTCCTGCACGGCCTCGTGTCCTCGCGTTCGTTGCACTCACCAAACCCCGTGTTATCGAACTGCTCCTCGTCACGACGGTGCCGACAATGTTTCTGGCGGCCGACGGTTTCCCCGATTGGCGCACGCTCGTCGCAACACTCGTCGGTGGCGCACTGGCCGCCGGCGGTGCGAATGCCCTCAACTGCTGGATCGATGCCGATATCGACGCCGTGATGACGCGAACCGCACATCGTCCGACGGTGACCGGCGAAATCAGCCGACGGGCAACCTTCCGTTTCGGTCTGCTGCTGAGCGTGGTGTCGATCCTGGTTCTCGCCGTCTTCACCAATGCCCTTGCTGCAGCGCTGGCGTTCGGCGCCATCGCGTTCTACGTCCTGGTGTACACCGTGCTCTTGAAGCGACGGACTGCCCAGAACATCGTTTGGGGTGGAGCTGCCGGATGTTTCCCGGTGCTCATCGGATGGTCTGCCGTCACCGGCTCCCTCGAGATCGCGCCGTTCGTCCTCTTCATGATCGTGTTCCTCTGGACGCCACCGCACTACTGGCCATTGTCGATGAAGTACGAAGCGGATTACGAAGCGGCACGGATCCCCATGTTGCCGGTGGTTGCTCCTGCGGTTGAAGTTGGACGGCAGACGGTGGTCTATTCATGGGCGATGGTTGGCTTCAGTTTGTTGCTCATTCCCGCAGCTGGTGCGGGTGTGGTCTACGGAAGTGTGGCCACAATCTCGGGTGCCGTGTTCCTGCGAGAGGCGTATGGCTTGCGTCGACGCGCGAAAGCAGCAGTTGACCTGCAGCCGATGCGGTTGTTCCACTATTCGATTACATACCTCTCGCTGTTGTTCCTCGCGATCGGTGTCGATCCGTTCCTACGCTGAAGCCGCCGCCCGAGCGGCGCTGCGAACATGCAGGGCAGCAACCCAGAACCACGCGGCCAATGCCGCATGCACAGCCACGAGGTACCACGGGAGTCCCGTCCAGTACTGCGCATAACCGACTGCGCCCTGGACGAACACGATCTCGAGCACGCGTCGAGTCCGGCGCTCGAGTATCGGGTTTCGCAGAGACCATCGCGCATACGCCCAGAGGCTCAGCACCAATCCGCCGGTGAGCCACACGGCATCGGCATGGATCCAGGACATGAGTTGGGGATCGAAGCCGAGCCGTGCCGGCCTCTCGGCATCGCCCGAGTGCGGTCCCGACCCCGTGACGATCGTGCCGAGCACGATGACGAGCGTTGCCAATGCGACGAGCAATCGACTGCCGACGTCGAGCAGCATCTGCTCGCGGACGCGAATCTCGGGCGTACCTGAAATGCGAACCCACAAAGCATGTGCACCGGCCACGATGGCAATCGACACGAGGAAGTGCGCCATCACCGTGAAGGGGTTCAATCCGGTCAGTACCGTTACACCGCCGAGCAGCGCTTGGGCGAAGGTGCCGACGAACGGGACCGCCGCCAGCATTCTCGAAGCACGATCGTTCGGTCGTTGGCGGAGTACGGCAACGAACGTTGCGATGGCAACAGCAGTGAGGGCGAACGTCAGCGTCCGATTACCGAACTCGACGTACTTGTGCCAGCTTTGGGCTTGTTGCACGGTCGGCGTATACGAACCGGGCACGCACTGCGGCCACGTTGGGCAACCCAGGCCCGAACCGGTGACGCGAACGGTGACGCCCGTCACGATGATGGCAGCCTGTACCAAGAGATTCGCGAACGTCAGACGGCGCAGATTCATGGTCGCAGCGTAGAACTCAATCAACCCATCGGAAGGTGTGCATCGTGGTGATGCTCGCCACCGCCGTCCACACCGCAAGCGCGGTGAGGGGGACGATAAGTCCTCCGGGGGAGAGGTTCGGTGTGAAGCATGCTCGCACGGCGCCGAGTGGAGTCCACCTGACGTCATTGAACGCGCCACCGAACATCGCGCTGAGAACGAAGATGAGATTTGCAAGCCCAAGCACGATTTCAGCCCTCAGGAGTCCTGCAAGCAGGAGGCCGCTGGCCACAAACGCCGGTACGCCAATCAGCGCGACCAGTGCGTGGATTCCGGTGGTGTAGCCGTCGTAGCCACACACGACTGACACCACCGTCAGGACGACGCCCTGCCCGACGCAACCGATGAGCACGGCTCCGGTGCGTGCTACGACAAACCCGCGTCTCCCGATGGGACCCGCACCGATCACAAGCAAAGCGTTCGAGCGCCGATCAAACGCGGTGAGGATCGCCTGACCGGTGAACGCTGTGGCGACATAGGCAACGATGACGACGCCGTCAGCGAGTTGTTGCATGGTCAGGTCCATGCGATCGACGAGGTTCGGACCGACCAGCAGCGCTCCAACGGGAAGCGCGAGCATGAGCAGCAGCTGTTCGCCGTTGCGCCACCAAGTTCGGATGTCGAAGCCAATCTGTCGAAGGATCATTGAGATTCGCCGAACAGGTTGCGCAGTGTTTGCGCCTGGGATGCGGGACTCCAGGAAATCGGCTCCTCGCCGAGCAATTCGTTCAAGGAACCGCGTCGCACAATGCGTCCATCGCGCATGATCACGATGGAGTCTGCACATTCGACGACCTCGTCCAGCAGATGGGTGGACAGAAGTACGGCAGCCCCATCGCGGGCTGCTTCGCAGATCAGCGATATTGCGAACGCCCGCAGTTCCGGATCGAGACCGGCAGTTGGTTCGTCGAGCACGAGCAATCGGGGATTCCCGACGAGCGCGGCGGCAAGTGCAACCCGGCGTCGCTCCCCGCCGCTGAGACGGCGGGCAAGACGGCGATGCGTGGGCACCTGGAGTGCGTCGAGGATTCGCGCTGTCGTCGCTGCAGAAGCTCCGCGGAGTTCCGCCTGCAGCGAAACCCATTCCAGTGCTGTCGCACCTGTCGGGATCCCGCCCTCTTGGGGCACGAAGCCAATGGCCCCACGTGCCCGGGCATCGGGGTGGTGCTGGGACCCGAACCGTTCCAACGACCCGCGGCTCGGAAGCAGGCCGAGGAAGGCGAGCATGCTGGACGTCTTGCCGGATCCGTTCGGCCCGAGCAGCGCGGTGATGCGCCCCTCATCGAGGCGCAGCGTGAGATCCGTGACCACATCTGCGCGACCTCGGCGCACGCTCAAGGAGGTGGCGGCCAACACGGTCATACCTCGAGTCTAGAAGTGCTGGATTTGCCCATGGGAACGAATTACGTCACACTTGGGTTGTGAAAATAACAGGTGCAGCTGCTCGCGTCGCCCGACGCCTGCTGGAGGCCGGCCCCGCCAGCGCCTCGCAGATTGCAGTCGACCTCCAGATCACACCGGCCGCCATCAGACGCCATCTCGATGCGCTCGAATCGGCGAACTACGTCACGGCGCACCAAGAGGCGCCATTTGGTCCGAGGTCCAATACCCCTCGCGGCCGGGGCCGCCCGGCAAAGGTGTACGCAGTCACCGCCGCTGGCCGCGATGCATTCGAGCAGGTGTACGACGACATCGCACTCGGCGCACTGCGCTTCATGTCCGGACAGGCCCAATCAGACCTCGTCGGGCAGTACGCGACGCAGCGAATCGCTGCCTCTGAGCGGCGGTATGCGGAAGCACTGCAAGGCACGACTCCTCCAGAGCGGGCCAAGGAGCTCGCCGTTCTCCTATCGGAAGACGGTTTCGCAGCCAGCGTGCAGGAAGCCCCGAACGGCGCAGTGCAGTTGTGTCAGCACCACTGTCCGATGCAGCACGTCGCCGAGGAGTTCCCCGAATTCTGTGAAGCGGAACAAGCGGCCATTTCCCGCCTTGTCGGTTCCCACACTGTTCGCATTTCAACCATCGCCAGCGGTGCTGGCGTTTGTACAACCCACGTCCCCGGAGGGCAGATCTCGTGAGCGCATCAATGGAAGAAGAACTCGCAGGTATCGGCAACTACGAGTACGGCTGGCATGACAAGAACGACGCCGGTGCATCTGCGCAGCGCGGACTTAACGAATCCGTTGTACGCGACATCTCCGCGAAGAAGAACGAACCCCAATGGATGCTCGACTTGCGACTCAAGGGTCTGAAACTCTTCGAGAAGAAGCCGATGCCGAATTGGGGAAGCGACCTTGCGGACATCGATTTCGACAACATCAAGTACTTCGTCCGTTCGACCGAAAAGCAGGCGTCGTCATGGGAGGAACTCCCGGAGGACATCAAGAACACGTATGACCGATTGGGGATCCCAGAGGCGGAAAAGCAGCGACTCGTCGCCGGCGTCGCCGCCCAATACGAATCGGAAGTTGTGTACCACGCGATCCGTGAGGATCTTGAGGAGCAGGGTGTCATCTTCCTCGACACCGACACCGCACTGAAGGAGCACGAGGATCTTTTCAAGGAGTACTTCGGAACAGTGATTCCGGTTGGTGACAACAAGTTCGCAGCGCTCAATACATCGGTGTGGTCCGGTGGCTCGTTCATTTACGTCCCGAAGAACGTGCACGTCGATATCCCGCTGCAGGCCTACTTCCGCATCAACACCGAAAACATGGGGCAGTTCGAACGGACACTCATCATCGTCGACGAGGGCGCGTATGTGCACTATGTCGAAGGGTGCACCGCTCCGATCTACTCGTCCGATTCGCTGCACTCCGCAGTTGTCGAAATCATCGTGAAGAAGGGTGGACGCTGCCGCTACACGACCATCCAGAACTGGTCGAACAACGTGTACAACCTCGTCACCAAGCGGGCGGTTGCGCACGAGGGAGCCACGATGGAATGGATCGATGGCAATATCGGCTCGAAGGTCACCATGAAGTACCCGGCCATCCACCTGATGGAGCCGGGCGCCCGTGGCGACATCCTGTCGGTGGCCTTCGCCGCGGTCGGACTCGCGGCGACCACCTACATGCGGTCGTTCATCGACTTCGATTTCGTGCAGTTGGCCACCATCCCGATGTTCCTGTTCTCGGGGACGTTCTACCCCCTGTCCAGCCTGCCCCTCGCCGTGCAGTGGATCGGCTGGATCTCGCCGCTGTGGCATGCGACCCAACTCGGTCGATGGCTGTCCTACGGAGAGCCCCTCGAGCCGTGGCAGGCAGCAA
>CAXBQV010000076.1:0-8805 GCA_963978265.1 uncultured bacterium
ACCAGCCGGAGGCGTACGTCCCGCAGACGGACACCTTCATCGAGAAGGACTCGTCGATCAATGCCGAGGTGGAGCGGCTGCGCCATTCCGCCACGAATGCACTGCTCACGCGCCGCGATGTGGTGGTTGTTGCGACGGTTTCCTGCATCTACGGCTTGGGAACACCCCAGGAGTACATCGACCGGATGGTCACACTCGAGGTTGGGCAATCCGTGGACCGAGACACCCTCCTGCGCAAGTTCGTTGACATTCAATACAACCGGAATGACATCGCTTTCGATCGGGGCACGTTCCGAGCCCGCGGCGATACGGTTGAAATCTTCCCGGTGTACGAGGAGAACGCGGTTCGCATCGAATTCTTCGGCGATGAGATCGAACGACTGCTCACATTGCATCCACTGACAGGGGAGATCATCAGTGATGATGCCGTCGTACACCTGTTTCCCGCCACGCACTACGTTGCCGGTCCAGAGCGCATGGCCCGGGCGATGAGCGGAATCGAAGATGAACTCCGTGATCAGCTCATGACCTTCGAGAAGCAGGGCAAGCTGCTGGAAGCCCAGCGTCTGAAAATGCGCACAACGTTCGACCTCGAAATGCTTGCCTCCACCGGGGTGTGCCGCGGCATCGAGAACTACTCCCGACCGATCGATGGCCGCCCCGCTGGGTCGCCTCCCAATTGCCTGCTCGACTACTTCCCCGAGGACTTCGTGCTCGTCATCGACGAGTCACATGTCACCGTTCCACAGATCGGCGGGATGTACGAAGGCGACATGAGTCGCAAACGCACACTCGTCGAGCACGGTTTCCGGCTGCCGAGCGCGATGGATAACCGTCCGCTTCGGTTCGCCGAATTCCAGGAACGCATTGGACAAACGATCTACCTGTCCGCAACACCTGGGTCATTCGAGCTCGAACGCGTACAGGGTGACGTTGTCGAGCAGGTCATCCGACCGACGGGACTGGTGGACCCCGAGATCATCGTGAAGCCGACGCGCGGACAAATCGATGATCTCCTGCACGAAATCAATCTCCGTGTCGAACGGGGTGAACGCGTCCTTGTGACAACCCTGACCAAGAAGATGTCTGAAGACCTCACCGATTTCCTCCTGGAGCGGCAGATCAAGGTGCAATACCTCCATTCCGAAGTGGAAACCTTGCGTCGCATCGAATTGCTCCGTGAATTGCGATTGGGCACGATCGACGTCCTCGTGGGCATCAATCTGCTGCGGGAAGGTTTGGACCTGCCAGAAGTGTCATTGGTGGCGATCCTGGATGCGGACAAAGCCGGATTCCTCCGCTCGGCCACTTCGCTCATCCAGACCATCGGACGTGCAGCACGAAATGTCAGTGGTCAGGTCATCATGTACGCCGATGCGGTGACGCCGGCTATGGCGCACGCCATCGA
This sequence comes from uncultured bacterium, assembly GCA_963978265.1. Lineage (GTDB taxonomy): Bacteria > Actinomycetota > Actinomycetes > S36-B12 > UBA5976 > JAKALQ01. Next base: position 1,409 of record CAXBQV010000076.1, read on the forward strand.
GGAGACGAATCGTCGACGGGCGAAGCAGATCAGCTTCAACACAGAACATGGCATCGATCCGCAACCGCTTCGCAAAAAGATCGCGGACATCACCGATTCCATCGTACGAGAGGATGCGGACACCACGTCGCTGCTCGCGGACGCTCGCGCTGCACGCGGAGTCAGGGCCCATGGAGCGCTGGCGGCCATGGATGACCTCGTCGCAGAGATCGAGGAGCTCACCGCAGCCATGCACGCCGCGGCGGCCGAACTCCAGTTCGAGGTGGCCGCGCGCTATCGTGATGAGGTCAACGAGTTGAAGCGCGAGCTCCGGGCCATGCGAGAGGCGAACTAATGCAAGTATCCACGCTGCAATGGATTGTGCTGCTCGGTGTGGTCGCGGCGCTCTTCGTGTTCGACTTGTTCATCGCTGAGCGCAAGACAGCCGAATTCTCGACGAAAAGCGCACTGCGATGGATCGTCTTCTACGTCATGGTCGCGGCGCTCTTCGGCGCCTGGATCTACATCGGGTGGGGTGCCGAATTCGGCACGCAGTTCGTTGCAGGATACGTCACCGAATACAGCCTGAGCGTCGACAACCTGTTCGTGTTCCTGGTCATCCTGCAGTCGTTCAAAGTGCCTCGCACGCAGTGGCACCGGGTGCTGCTCATCGGCATCACCGTGTCGCTTGCACTTCGTGCCGCGGTCATCCTCGTCGGCGTGGCCTTGATTGAGCGCTTTATAGGGACATTCATCGTTTTCGGCTTGTTCCTCGTCTGGACTGCGTGGAAAGTCGCATTCGCCCACGAGGACGACGAGATCGGCGAAAGCGTCGTGGTTCGCTGGCTCCGAGGAGTCATCCGATTGACAGAGGATTTCCACGACCATCGGTTCATCGTGAAGATCGACGGCCGACGCCATTTCACACCGCTCACGCTGGTGATGGTGGCCCTCTCCCTTGCCAACGTGTTGTTCGCACTGGATTCCATCCCAGCCATCCTCGGGCTCACAACCGCGTCATACCTCGTGATCGCTGCTAACGCCTTCGCGCTGATGGGCCTTCGGCAGCTGTTCTTCCTCGTCCTTGGCCTTATCGACCGGCTCGCGTATCTCGCGCATGGTTTGGCCGTCGTGCTTGCGTTCATCGGTGTGAAACTGATCATGGAAGCGATGCAGGCGCTCTGGATCCCCACCCTTCCGTTGATCTCAACGGGGACGTCGCTGCTCGTCATTGTCGGCGTGCTTACCGCAACCGGTTTGGCGTCCTATGCGTTCGCCGAGAAGGACCGCTGATGAGCCAGGACCGTCTTGTCATTCGTGGTGCGCGGGAACACAACCTCAAGAATGTGTCTCTCTCCATCCCCCGTGACGCGCTTGTCGTTTTCACTGGACTTTCCGGCTCGGGCAAGTCCAGTCTTGCCTTCGACACGATCTTCGCCGAGGGCCAACGTCGCTATGTCGAGTCGCTGAGTGCGTATGCGCGCCAGTTTCTCGGACAGATGGACAAGCCGGACGTCGATTTCATCGAGGGTCTCTCCCCAGCCGTGTCCATCGACCAGAAGTCGACCTCGAAGAACCCCCGGTCTACGGTCGGGACGATCACCGAGGTCCATGACTACCTGCGGCTCCTGTATGCCCGCATCGGCCAACCGCACTGCCCGGTCTGTGGTGACAAGATTGCCAAACAGAGTGCGCAGCAGATCGTCGACCGAATACTCGAGATCGACGAGGGCACCCGTTTCCAGGTACTGGCTCCGGTCATCAGGGAGCGCAAGGGCGAGTACGTCGACCTCATCCGTGCGCTCGGTGTCCAGGGGTTCGCCCGCGTACGGGTCGACGGTGTCGTGTACGCCATTGCCGAAGTTCCTGCTCTCAAGAAGTCGGAGAAGCACACCATCGAAGTGGTCGTCGATCGGTTGCAGGTGAAGGCAAGCGCCCGAAAGCGCATCAATGATTCGATCGAAACAGCGCTCGGGCTTGCCAGTGGCATCGTGGTCCTCGAATTCGTCGATCTCCCGGAGTCTGATCCAAACCGTGAACGGACCTATTCGGAGCATCTCGCCTGCATGAAGGATGGACTGTCGTTCGAGGCACTCGAGCCGCGTTCGTTCTCGTTCAACTCACCCTTTGGCGCCTGCCCGGAGTGCACGGGGCTCGGGAAGCAGATGGAAGTGGATCCCGAACTCGTCGTGCCGGATGAGGACCTCACGCTGGAAGAGGGGGCAGTGGCGCCATGGGCCGGAGGCCACGTCTTCGAGTACTTCTACAGGCTGCTCGAAGCGCTTGCGGAAGAACTCGGATTCGCACTCGACGTGCCGTGGAAGAAGCTTCCCGCAAAGGCCAGGAAGGCGATCCTGTACGGCCACGAGCATGAGGTGCACGTCAAGTATCGGAATCGGTATGGAAGGACCCGTACGTATTCATCGGGTTTCGAAGGAGTGATCCCGTTCGTCGAACGAAAGCATCAGGAAACCGAATCGGACGCGAGCCGTGAGCGATATGAAGGCTTCATGCGGGAAGTCGATTGTCCGGCGTGCGAAGGCAGGCGGCTGAAGCCGCTCATACTCGCCGTGAAGATCAATGGGCATTCAATCGCCGATGTTTCATCCATGTCGATCGGCGAGTGCGCTGAGTTGCTGAAAACGCTCAAGCTGTCGACACGGGACAGGCAGATCGCCGAACGTGTCGTGAAGGAAGTAAATGAGCGACTGAAATTCCTCGTGGATGTGGGACTCGACTACCTCACCCTTGATCGCGCTGCGGCCACGTTGGCTGGCGGTGAAGCGCAACGCATCCGGCTTGCAACGCAGATCGGAGCAGGGCTCACCGGTGTGCTTTACGTGCTCGACGAACCGAGCATCGGGCTGCACCAGCGCGATAATCATCGGCTGATCGAAACGCTCGTGCGCCTGCGTGACATCGGGAACACGTTGATCGTCGTCGAGCACGACGAGGACACAATCCGGACTGCGGACTGGATCGTCGACATCGGACCAGGCGCGGGTGAGCATGGCGGGGAAGTCGTGGTCAGCGGCACGTACAAGGACCTGATCGCCAATCCCAACAGCATGACCGGCGCCTATCTGTCGGGCAAGAAGACCTTGGAAGTTCCGAAGAAGCGACGCACTGTGGATCCGCAACGTTTGCTTCGAATCGAAGGGGCAGCAGAACACAACCTCAAGCGCGTCGATGTTGAATTCCCGCTGGGCGTTTTCACGGCCGTCACAGGTGTCAGCGGCTCGGGGAAGTCCACGTTGGTGAACGACGTGCTCTACACCTCGCTTGCCCGTGAATTGAACGGTGCACGGGATGTTCCCGGGAAGCACAAGCGCATCCGCGGGATGGAGCAGCTCGACAAAGTTGTACATGTCGACCAGAGTCCGATCGGCAGGACCCCACGCTCGAATCCCGCCACGTACACGGGGGTTTTCGACAACATCCGCAAACTCTTCGCGGACACCGCCGAAGCCAAGGTCCGTGGTTACCAGCAGGGTCGATTCTCGTTCAATGTCAAGGGTGGCCGCTGCGAATCGTGTTCCGGCGATGGCACCATCCGCATCGAGATGAATTTCCTACCGGACGTGTATGTGCCGTGCGAGGTATGCCACGGCGCCAGGTACAACCGCGAAACGCTCGAAGTGCATTACAAGGGGAAGACAATCGCCCAGGTACTCGACATGCCGATTGCCGAGGCGCTCGATTTCTTCGCAGCGATACCCGCGATTGCGCGGCATCTCCAGACGCTGGTTGACGTCGGCTTGGGTTACGTTCGCTTGGGCCAGCCCGCGCCAACGCTGTCCGGCGGCGAGGCGCAACGTGTGAAACTTGCTGCAGAGCTCCAGAAGCGCTCGACAGGCCGCACCGTGTACGTGCTGGATGAGCCTACGACTGGCCTGCATTTCGAAGACATCCGCAAACTCCTGCTCGTCCTGCAATCGCTCGTCGACAAGGGGAATACCGTGATTGTGATCGAACACAACCTTGATGTCATCAAGAGCGCGGACTGGATCATCGATATGGGACCTGAGGGTGGATTCCGTGGCGGCAGCGTTGTTGCAGAAGGAACTCCAGAAGCGGTCGCGAAGGTGAAGGGGAGCCACACCGGGCGCTATCTGAAGGAACTGTTGAAGTAGTCATGGCGGATCCGGCCACGTATCGACCGAAGACGTCGGACATCCCCGACTCAGCAGGTGTCTACCGATTCCGTGACGATCGGGGGACCGTGGTGTATGTCGGGAAGGCCAAGAACCTTCGCGCCCGGTTGACGTCGTACTTCCAGGATCTGTCGGCACTGCATCCGCGCACATTCAGCATGGTGACAACTGCTGCGAGTGTCGACTGGATCGTTGTGAAGAACGAGGTTGAGGCGCTGCAACTGGAATGGCAGTGGATCAAGGAGTTCGAACCGCGGTTCAACGTGCGGTTCAGGGACGATAAGTCATACCCATGGCTCGCCATCACGATGCACGAGGAATTCCCGCGCGCCCTCGTCCTGCGCGGCGAGCGGAAGAAGGGAATCCGGTATTTCGGCCCGTACATCCATGCCTGGGCCATTCGGGAATCGCTCGATCTCTTACTGCGTGTGTTTCCTGTGCGCACGTGCAACGCCGGTGTGTTCCGGCGAGCCGAATTGCAACAGCGGCCCTGCCTGCTGGGGTACATCGACAAATGCAGCGCTCCGTGTGTTGGCCGAATCTCGGCGGTTGACCATCGGCGTATCGCGAACGAGCTGGCTGGGTTTCTCGACGGCAATACTGCGCCAGCGCTGCGGCAATTGAAGCAGCAGATGTCCGAAGCAGCTGCCTCCGAGAACTATGAGCACGCTGCTCGACTCCGAGACGATCTCGCTGCTCTCGAGTCGGTGCTCGAGAAGAGTTCCGTGGTGCTCGAGGAGTCCGTCGATGCAGACCTCATTGGACTCGCCGTCGACGAACTGCAGGCATCCGTGGAGTTGTTCCACGTCAGGCAGGGACGCATCAAAGGGCAACGGGGGTTCCAGATCGAACGACCCCTTGACAGCGCCCTCGGAGAGCTAGTTGAGCAGGTGTGCGAACGCATCTACGGCGGCGAATCCGGTGAGTATGTGCCGAAACTGTTGCTCGTCCCAGAGCTTCCGGCCGACCATGCGGCGCTGGAATTGTGGCTGGGGAACAGGCGAGGGTCAGCTGTTGAACTCCGCGTCCCCGTTCGAGGGGACAAGCGGCAGCTGCTGGAGACGGTGCAGCAGAACGCGACGCAGGCCCTGCAACGAGCGAAATTGTCCCGTGCCACCGACATCACCACCCGAAGTCGGGCGCTCACGGAACTTCGCGATGCACTTGCGCTTGCAGACGCCCCGTTGCGCATCGAGTGCATCGACGTGTCGCATTTGCAGGGGGAGGACGTCGTTGCTTCACTCGTCGTTTTCGAGGACGCGCTGCCCCGGAAACGGGACTACCGCCGGTTCGTTCTGAAACACGGCCGGGGGAACGACGATGTCGCGAGCATCGCCGAAGTCGTCCGGCGCCGCTTTGTCCATGTTGAAACAACGGACGACGGCAAGTTCGCATATGCCCCGGGATTGCTCGTCATCGACGGCGGCAAGCCGCAGGTCAACGCTGCACAACAGGCGCTCATGGAGGTTGGTCGGTCCGATGTCGCGGTCGTCGGCATCGCGAAGCGGCTCGAGGAGGTGTGGCAGCCGAACGGCTCGGCCCCCGTGGTCCTTTCCCGCACAAGCGAAGCGCTCTATCTCTTGCAGCGTATTCGCGATGAAGCCCATCGGTTCGCCCTGGCGCATCAGGTTCAGCGGCGCTCCAAACGTTCGACACACTCGCTGCTCGACGACATCCCCGGCCTTGGGGACCAGCGAAAAGCAGCATTGCTCAAAGAATTTCGCAGTGTGCGGCGGATCCGTGCAGCCACTTCCGAAGAGTTGCTGGCGTTGCCTGGCTTCGGGCCGAAATTGGTGGCCGAAATCCAGCGCAGGCTCGCCGGAAGTGCGGAAGGATTGCCCCCGTTCGATGCGAGCACTGGTGAGATCCTGGAGGGGAACTGATGGAGATCGTGCTCCTGACCGGCATGTCCGGGGCTGGCCGCTCCACCGCTGCGCACGCCCTTGAGGACCTCGGTTTCTTCGTCACGGACAACCTGCCACCGCAACTCATCGCCGACGTCATCGGTATCGGTCGCTCGCAGTCACTGGAACGTCTGGCGGTCGTCGTCGACGTCCGCGGAGGATCGCTGTTCACCGATCTCGAAGCGGCGCTCGATGAACTCCGAACCACGTCCGACCGGCCCACCGTAGTTTTCCTCGAGGCCAGTGACGACGTGCTCGTCCGCCGGTTCGAATCCAATCGTCGTCCTCACCCGCTGCAAGGTTCCGGACGGGTGCTCGACGGTCTCCATCGTGAACGAACAATGCTTGCTCCGCTTCGTGGTGATGCGGACCTGCTGCTCGATACGTCGACGATGACCGTCCATGACCTCCGTCGGGCAGTTGAGCGGGCATTCGACGCGGAGACGTCGGCACGATTGAAGGCCACAGTGGTCTCCTTCGGCTTCAAGTACGGCATTCCTGTCGATGCCGATTTCGTTGCGGATGTGCGGTTCCTGCCGAACCCCTATTGGGTTGCCGCGTTGCGTGAACTCAACGGGTGCGATGCGCCCGTCAACGACTACGTGGTGTCGCAACCGGGAGCGGCAGAGTTCCTCGAAACCTACGGCACTCTCATCAATCTCGTCGCAGACGGCTACCTCGTGGAAGGGAAGCGGTACGTGACGATCGCCATCGGTTGTACCGGCGGCAAACACCGAAGCGTCGCCATCGCCGAGAATCTCGCTGCCCGACTGGTGAAAGCGGGTATGGAGAGCGCTGTCATGCATCGCGACCTGGGACGCGAGTGACGCGCACGCAGTCCACTGGACCCGGAGTTGTCGCGCTCGGTGGCGGACACGGTTTGGCAGCGACGCTTCGGGCCCTCCGCCGCGTGACCGATGACATCACCGCCATTGTTGGCGTGTCGGATGACGGCGGAAGCAGTGGTCGCCTGCGACGGGATTTCGACATTGTGCCGCCGGGAGATCTTCGGATGGCCCTCGCTGCACTGTGTGGCGACGACAGCTGGGGACGGACCTGGTCTCGCGTCGTGCAGCACCGCTTCTCGGGTGAGGGTGAACTCGGCGGCCACGCGCTTGGCAACCTGCTCATCGCGGCCTTGTGGGAGGAGACCGGAGACATCGTCACCGGACTTGACTGGGTGGCGTCGTTGCTCGACGCGCACGGGCGGGTTCTGCCGTTGAGCACAAGCCCGCTTGAGATCGTGGCAGCAGTCGCAGGGCTGCACCCGACGGATCCGCACCATCTGACGGAAGTGCGGGGCCAGGTGGCTGTCGCACAGACCCGTGGCCGCGTCGAATCAGTGCGGCTCGAACCGGAC
>CAXBQV010000077.1:0-8736 GCA_963978265.1 uncultured bacterium
CCGCACTTCGGAACCGAAGTGGTCGAGACCAAGGGCATCTGGGGCAGAGTGTCACGGCAAGTAGGCACCCATCCCCGGTTGCCGTGCGCGCGGTGTACCAGGTCCACGCCGCGATGCCGAAGGTGCCCATCCTCGGCATGGGCGGCATCCGAACCGGCAAGGACGCGCTCGAGTTCTTTGCTGCGGGAGCATCCGCCGTCAGCATCGGAACTGCGATCTTCAACGATCCTTCCGCACCGTGGCGCATCCAGAACGAACTCGTCGCCGAACTCGAATCCCGCGGCATCGAACGGCTGCGCGACGTCATCGGTATCGCACACAAGGAGCAGGGATGACGAAGGCCCCCATCGCCGTCGCACTCGACGGGCCGGACCTCGACACCATTCGCCGCTGGTCGCGTGCGGTAGCACCGCACGTCTCGACGTTGAAAGTCGGGCTCGAGACGTATCTCCGTGACGGTGCGGCGGCAGTCGACGTCGTCTCCGCAAGCGACTGCCGGTTGTTCCTCGATCTGAAGCTGCACGACATCCCGAACACGGTGGCGGGTGCTGCACGTTCGATCGCGCACTTTGCGCCCACGTACCTCACCGTCCATGCACTCGGCGGTGCGGACATGATCACTGCCGCGGCGAACGAGCTGCCGAACACGCGTGTAACGGCGGTCACCATCCTCACGTCGATGGACGACGTCGCGCTGCGCAGCATCGGCATCCACGACACCGCGCTCGATGCTGCCGTGCGGCTTGCGAAACTTGCTGTGGGCGCCGGGGCCCGCGCAATCGTCTGCTCACCGCAGGAGGTTGCGGCGATCCGCGCCGTCGTGTCCGACGACGTCCACCTCATCACGCCGGGCGTACGCCCTGCCGGATCCGACGCCGGTGACCAGAAGCGCATCGCCACACCGCAGCAGGCAATCGCCGACGGCGCCGACCTCGTTGTCATCGGCCGTCCGATCACTGGCGCCGCCGATCCCGCAGCCGCCGCGGCGAGTATCGGTGCGTCGCTCTGATGCTGCCGAGCCAAACACCCGAAGCGCGCACCGCCGCGCTGCAGAAGGCAGCCGAGGCTCGGCAAGCACGTGCACGTGTGAAGCATCGACTCAAGTTCGGTGGCGCATCGATCACCGAGATCCTCATGCAGGGGCGCGGCGATGACGCGATCGGCCGCATGAAGGTGTCCGCACTCCTCGAATCCATGCCCGGCGTCGGCAAGATCAAGGCGCGCTCGATCATGGACGAACTCGGCATCGCGGACAATCGACGGATCCGTGGGCTCGGCGTGCAACAAATGCGCGCCATCGCCAACTACTTTGAGGGCGCATGAGCACTCCGATCATCGTGTTGGCCGGCCCGTCGGGCGTCGGCAAGAGCACTGTCGTGCAATGGGTGCGCGAACATGATCCCCGTGTGTGGTTCTCGGTGTCGGCGACAACGCGCGCACCACGTCCAGGCGAGATCGACGGCGAGAATTACCACTTCGTCAGCAACGAACGGTTCGACGAGATGGTCCGCAACCACGAGTTCCTCGAATGGGCCGAGTATGCGGGCAATCGTTACGGCACCCCGTTGCAGCCGCTCCTCGAGCACCAGGCCCACGGACGGCCGGTGCTCCTCGAGATCGAACTCCAGGGAGTCCGTCAGGTCCGGGACCGACTTCCACAGGCCCAGCTCGTCTTCCTGGCGCCGCCCTCGTGGGAGGAGCTCGTCGCCCGGTTGACCGGCCGGGGCACCGAAGACCCCGCCGTCGTGGAGCGCCGGCTGGCCACCGCCCGTGAGGAATTGGCCGCCGAGGCCGAATTCCACACCTCGATCGTGAATTCCTCGGTCGAAAGCGCCGGCCGGGCGTTGATAGACTTGTTGGAAACCCCCAGCACGAACTAACGAGGTACGACCGTGTCCGTTCGCCCCGAAGGCATGACCCACCCGCCGATCGACGACTTGCTCTCGATCGCGGGCAGCAAGTATCAGCTGGTCATCTACGCGGCCCGTCGCGCCCGTCAGATCAATGCGTACTACGCCCAACTGGGCGAAGGCCTGCTCGAAAACGTCGGCCCGCTCGTCGAAACCCACCTTCAGGAGAAGCCGCTGTCGATCGCACTGCGCGAGATCAACGACGGACTGCTCAACCTGAAGCACACCGACGAAGCCTGATCCCGATGGGCGCGCCGCGCGTCATCGTCGGCGTGACCGGCGGCATCGCCGCCTACAAGTCGTGTGAGCTCGTCCGCAAACTCAAGGAGTCGGGACTCGACGTCGTCGTCGTGCCGACCGTTTCCGCGCTCAACTTCGTCGGCGAAGCAACGTTCGCTGCACTGAGCGGCAATCCCGTCCACACGGATGTGTGGGCCGACGTCCACAAAGTGCCGCACGTCCAACTCGGACGGACCGCCGATGCGCTCGTAGTCGCGCCTGCAACCGCCGACTTCCTCGCGCGCGCGGTGCAGGGCCGTTCCGACGACCTCCTCATGTCCACGCTGCTCACGACAACTGCACCGATCGTCATCGCGCCTGCGATGCACACCGAGATGTGGGACAACGCCGCGACGCAGGCAAATGTCGCCACCCTTCGCGAACGCGGCATGATCGTGCTCGATCCCGCAACCGGTCGGCTCACCGGCGAGGACAGTGGTAAGGGCCGCATGCCCGAACCGCAGACGATCGCCGACGTCGTCCTGCAAGCACTGCGCCGTCATGGCGCGCCCGCGGACTTTGCGGGCAAGCAGGTGGTTGTCACTGCTGGGGGGACACGCGAGCCGATGGATCCGGTGCGTTACCTCGGCAACCGCTCGAGTGGGCTGCAGGGGTATGCCCTTGCGGGAATGGCCGCAGGTCGCGGCGCACGTGTCACGCTGGTGAGCGCGAATGTGTCGCTCGACACCCCCGCGGGTGTTGACGTCGTGCATGTTGAAACGGCGCGACAGATGCTCGATGCGACGCTCGACGCCGCGAAGCATGCCGACGTCGTCATCATGGCGGCCGCGGTTGCCGACTACGCGCCGCGGCTCGTCATCGAGCACAAGGTGAAGAAGGACGGCTCGGCGCCGTCGATCGAACTCACGGAGAACCCCGACATCCTCAGGGCGCTCGTCGAGGCGCGCAGGCCGGGACAGGTGATCGTCGGCTTCGCAGCAGAAACCGGTGACGCCGAGCACACACCGCTCGAACACGCGGAAGCGAAACTCCGGCGCAAGGGTTGCGACTTGCTCGTGCTCAACGATGTGACCGGGGGAGCGGCCTTCGGAAGCAGTGCGAACACCGTCACGATCCTTACTGCGAACGGTTCGCAACAAGCCCTTCCGACCATGAGCAAACACGGCGTGGCGGATGCCGTATTAGACGCGGTGACGACACAGTTCTCCCGGTAATCCACCGAAGGAGTTCTGCACTATGGCCGTGCGCCTGTTTACCTCGGAATCCGTAACCGAGGGTCACCCGGACAAGATGGCGGATCAGATCTCCGATGCCATCCTCGATGACCTGCTCGGGCAGGATCCGCGCAGCCGGGTTGCCGTCGAGACGCTGCTCACGACGGGTCAGGTCCACGTTGCCGGTGAAGTCACTACCGACGGCTTCGCCGATGTCATGCAGATCGTCCGCCAAGTCGTGCTCGACATCGGCTACGACTCCTCGATCAAGGGCTTCGACGGCGAGTCGTGCGGCATCCAGGTCTCCATCGGGAAGCAGTCGCAGGACATTGCGCAGGGTGTCGACACCGCATTCGAGCAGCGCACGGAATCGTCGCACGATCCGATCGACGCGCAGGGCGCCGGCGACCAAGGGCTCATGTTCGGCTACGCCACGGACGAGACACCGTCGTTCATGCCACTGCCGATCGACCTCGCACACCGACTCGCAGAACGCCTCACCGCCGTGCGCAAGTCGCACGAACTCCCGTACCTCCGTCCTGACGGCAAGACGCAGGTCACCATCGAATATGACGGCGGCCGTGCAGTGCGTCTCGACACCGTTGTCGTGTCGTCGCAGCACGCTGACGGTGTCAGCATCGACGGCATGCTCGCGCCGGACGTCAAGAAGTTTGTCGTCGATCCGGTCCTCGCAGAGGTCGATTCGATCGACGTCGGCGCCGCGCGGCTGCTTGTGAATCCAACCGGTCGCTTCGTCGTTGGCGGTCCGATGGGCGACGCCGGCCTCACCGGCCGCAAGATCATCGTCGACACCTATGGCGGCATGGCTCGTCACGGCGGTGGCGCGTTCTCAGGCAAGGACCCGTCCAAGGTCGACCGTTCCGCGGCCTATGCGATGCGCTGGGTGGCGAAGAATGTCGTCGCTGCAGGGCTCGCGAAGCGCTGCGAAGTCCAGGTGGCATACGCGATCGGCAAGGCGCATCCGGTTGGGCTCTTCGTCGACACCTTCGGCACCGGCATCGTGCCCGATGCGCAGATCCAGGACGCAGTCCAAGCAGTCTTCGATCTCCGACCGGCTGCGATCATCCGCGATCTCGATCTCCTGAACACGACCGTCGTGCGCTACCGCCCGACCGCGGCCTACGGTCACTTCGGTCGCACCTCCGTCGACTTCAACCGACTCACACCCGGCAAGTCCGAGGAGGTCGCCGTGGCGACCTCGACATTCACCTGGGAGCGCACGGACCGCGCGGACCTGCTTGCGCGGGCAGTCCGCGGCTAGTCGGGAGTTCGTGGTCGCCGCGCGTCTTGGCGTTGTCTCCACGTTGGCTGGGGCGCAGGAGTGCGCGTACACGTGAGCAGGCAGGATTGACACCATGATCGCTGCGATCGCCCTCGATGTGTCGTTGCCGCACCTCGATCGCACCTTCGACTACCGCGTCCCCGCGGAATTCGAATCGGCCATCGCTGTGGGTGTACGCGTCCGAGTTGGCTTCGCCGGGAGACTTGTCACGGGCATCGTCATCGAACTCCACGACGACGCCTCGCGAGCGACAGCTGATATCCGTACCGTTGTGTCGTCAGCCGTCGTGCTGACCTCGCGAATGGCGAACCTCGTCCGCGTTGTCGCAGAGCGCTACGCGGGAACCTTCGCGGATGTCGTGCGCTTTGCGGTGCCGACCCGACATGCGAAGACCGAGACCGCCGCTCTGCAACTTGATCCGCAAAGCGTGCACGGTGACGGGTCACTCACCGGCATCTGGATGCAGGTCAAGGGCGGTGAGGCGTTCTTCGTCCGTGCTGCTCGTGGTGAGGCGGTTGCAGCGTGTGTTGAGATACCTGCAAAGCACTCGGTCATCGACGAGGTCGCGGCCGCAGCGCGAGCCGCGTCCGCCAGCATGTCCGTGGTCATCGTTGTTCCGGATGCGCGCGACATCGAAGCCATGCAGCGGGCGCTGCGCTCCGTTGGCATCGAACCGGTCGTGATCCGTGCGGCCGATGGGCCGGCTGCACGGCAACGCGCATTCACCACGATCACCCTCGCCCAACGTACGGTGGTGATCGGTACCCGCTCGGCAGTGTTCGCGCCGGTGGTGGGCCACGCACTTTGCATCGTCGTCAGCGACGGCAACGATGCACTTGTCGAGACTCAGACGCCCGGCTGGCATGCGCGGGAGGTCGCATTGCTGCGCACACAGGTGATGGGCTGGGCATCGTTGTTCGTTGCACGTCACCGGAGCGTCGAACTCCAGCAGCACGTTGCGCAGAACGTCGTGCGTCCGCTCACATGGGAACCCGAGGCATGGCGCTTGGCCAGCACGCGCGTCGAATCGGTGGTCGAGCGCTACGACGATGCCGACCCTGTCCTGCAACGCCTGCGCATTCCACCGAGCGTCTTCAAGGCCATGCGGGAGGCGCTGCACCACGGTCCGGTGGTGCTCTCCGTCGCACAGCGCGGTTACATCAACGCACTGCGATGCCAGGGGTGCCGGGAGGCCGCCCGATGCAGTTCGTGCAGCGGCCCGCTCGGGCTGCGGTCCGGCTCGACCCTGCCGGTATGCGGGTGGTGCGGACAGACCGACGGCGCATGGAAGTGTCCATGGTGCGGTGACGGACGGATGCGCAATGAGCGACTCGGCGTGGAGCGCACGATGGAAGAAGTGGGGCGCGCATTCCCCGACATACCGTTGCGCGTCGTTGATGTCGAACACCCGCTTGATGCGATGGGCACGCACCCGCAGTTGCTGTTCGTGACGCCGGGAATGGAGCCTGCCGGAGTCGCCGCGCTCGCGGTCGTGCTCGATGCTGACGTCGTCCTCGGACGCCATGATCTCTCTGCAGGAGTCGAAGCGGTGCGCAGGTGGTGCGATGTGGCAGCGACCGCACCCAATGGTCGCGTCCTCATCGTCGGGCAGCCGACGGCACCGGCCGTGCAGGCGCTCGTGCGCAACGATCCGGTCGGATTCGCTGAGCGCGAACTCGCGAATCGAGCAGCTGCAGGGCTCCCGCCGGCCACGCATGCAGCGATCGTCACGGCGCCAGCGACATCCACGGTTGCGCACGAAATCGCGGATGCGTGTTCGGGCGCGACGTTGCTCGGACCCGTTGCAGCACACCAGGGAGCGCGTTGGGTGGTGTTGCACGCGAACCGTGTCGAACTCACACACGCAGTACGTGCGGTGATCGTGAAGCGAAGTGCATCGAAAACGCTGTCGGGCATCTCGGTGCGCGTCGATCCGCTCTCGCTGCCCGCATAGGATTGCCCCGTGTCAGTGCAGCCGATTCGCTTGTTGGGGGACCCCGTCCTCACGACGCCGGCTGCGCCCGTGGAGGTGTTCGACCGCGAATTGCGAAATCTCGTGCGCGACCTCACCGACACCATGATGAATGCCCCAGGGGCAGGGCTTGCTGCACCTCAGATCGGGGTGTCGCTGCGCGTCTTCACCTACTGGGTCGACGGCGTGATCGGCCACCTCATCAATCCGGATCTCGATCTCTCCGACGAACAGCAGGATGGCCCGGAGGGGTGCCTGAGCCTTCCCGGACTCGCCTTCGATACCAAGCGCGCATTGCGCGTCGTCGCGAAGGGTATGAACATGTACGGGGAACCGGTCCTCATCGAGGGCACGAACCTGCTCGCCCGTGCGGTGCAACACGAGACCGATCATCTCGACGGCATCATCTTCATCGATCGGCTCGACGCAGAAGCCCGCAAGGAAGCGATGAAGCTCATCCGCGAAACCGAGTGGTTCGGCACCCAGCCGACCGTGAAGCTCAGCCCGCACGCGATCACTCCCGGATTGGGATGACCTTGCGTATCGCGTTCGCCGGAACGCCGGAAGTCGCGATCCCGTCGTTGCAGGCGCTGCTTGATGCCGGTCACGATGTCGACGCCGTCATCACCCGTCCGGATGCACCAGCCGGCCGAGGACGGATACGCACACCGTCGCCGGTGGCCGCATTTGCCGAATCACGTGGGCTGCGAGTGCTCAAGCCTGCGAAGCTCGCGGACATCGCAGACGAACTGCGTCGGATCGCTCCGGCCTGCATCCCGGTCGTTGCATATGGAGGTCTGGTTCCTGCCGAAATGCTCGGCATCCCGGAGCACGGCTGGATCAACCTGCACTTCTCGTTGCTCCCGCAGTGGCGCGGTGCAGCGCCGGTGCAGCGCGCGATCATGGCGGGTGACGATGTAACCGGTGCTTCGACGTTCAGGATCGACGCCGGCTTGGACACCGGTCCCGTGTTCGGCACGCTGACGCGAACGATTGCCGGGGACGACACCGCCGGTTCGCTGCTCGATGCGCTTGCACACGACGGCGCATCGCTGCTTGTCCAGACCGTCGCCAACATCGCAACACTCCGTCCGGTTCCACAGTCGACGGACGACGTGTCACACGCCGACAAGCTTGAGAAGGCCGATGCCGAAATCGTGTGGTCCCATCCGGCGATTTCGATCGACCGTCGGATACGCGGCTGCACGCCGGAGCCGGGCGCATGGTCGTCGATCATGGGGGATCGAATCGAAATCGGCCCAGTGGGGCTTCGTCCCGATGTCACCGAGCTTGCCGCTGGTGCGTTCAGCATCGGCAAGCAGGTGTTGGCGGGGACCGGCTCGCACGCCGTGGAGCTGCGGCAGGTGAAACCCGCAGGCAAGGGCTGGATGGCCGCTGACGCATGGGCACGAGGCCTGCGCACCGTTCCGGAGCGATTCGATGCACGTTGACGAACCGCGGCGTGCTGCATACGACCTGCTGTACGAGGTCGGTGTCGAGGACGCGTACGCGAACCTCGTCATGCCGCAGATCCTCGCCCATTACGAACTCTCGGGGCGAGACGCTGCATTTGCCACCGAACTCGGATTCGGCTCCCTACGCCAGCGGGGATTCATCGACGCGGTGCTCGCGAAGTGCGTTGACCGCGAACTGCTGCGAATTGAACCGCCAGTGCTCGACGTCCTCCGCCTCGGCGCGTACCAACTGCTGTTCATGCGCGTGCCATCGCACGCCGCAGTGGCCACATCCGTGGAACTCGTGAAGCGCGTCACCCGCAACAATGCATCGGGCCTCGTCAATGCTGTCTTGCGGAAAGTGGCGGCGCGCGACAAGGACAACTGGACAAACGCCGTCGCATCGGGCAAGGACGAAATCGAGCGACTCGCCGCCACGCTGGCGCACCTCGACAAGCACGGGCTGGCGAAAGGCTCGATCGCCTTCCTGATCACCAGCGATGAGGAAGGTCCCTCCGTCGACGGCACCAAGCGTGTCGTGGAGACCCTGCGGGCCCGTGGCCAGCAGATCGACTGGTGCATCGTGGGAGAACCGTCCAGCGAATCCGAGGTGGGTGGCTACAAAGAAATTATTATGAAAATT
>CAXBQV010000078.1:0-8695 GCA_963978265.1 uncultured bacterium
GATCGCATTCGGCATGGTGTTCGCAGCGTGGCTCGTGCTGCTCGGCGTCGTCGGGCTGCTGATGTCCGTCGGTGGTTGGCTCTTCGAGTACTACCGGGGCGACCACCTCACCTGGTGATCGGTTCCGAAGGGCGGCGCTGCGGCGTCGCCCTTCGTGTTTCAGTGCGACAACCGCAGTCGTTGCTGCACGAGGGCCGCGGACACCAGCACGAGGATTCCTCCCACGAATTGGGGGAATCCGACCCGTTCGCCGAGCAGTCCGATGCCAAGGGCAGTTGCGACGAGCGGCGTCAGATACGTGACGGTTGAGGCCACCGCGCTTCCGGCGATCTGCACGATCTGGAAATTCCACACATAGGCCAGGCCGGTACCCACTGCCCCGAGGGTGAGCATGCCGACCACCGCGTGCACAGTGGGCGGCGCCAGAACGCTCCCATCGAGGATTGCGAACGGCAGCAGCATGACAGCAGCGGCCGACACCTGGGCAGCCGAAATCGAGATCGGCGTGAAGCCCATGCCCGTGAGGTGACGCTGGGCGTACGGGTAGGAGATCCCGTAGCACACGGTTGCGAGGAGCAGCATCGCGATGCCGTGCCAATTGTTCGTCCCCGCGCCGTCGAGGACGCCGGTGACGAGCACGATGCCGACGAACCCCACGACGACCCCGATGAGTTGGTCGCGAGTGATCCGCTGTTCCCGGAACGCGAACGCGATGACAAGCACTGCCATCAGCGGGGTGGTCGCGTTGAGCATGCCGGCCATGACGCTGGACACGTGCTGTTCCGCCTGGGCGAAGAGGAAGGACGGAAACGCGTTGAGCAGGAACGCGACGACTGCCACATGTCGCAGTTGTTGCCATCGCCGGGGCAGGGGCATGCGGGTCACGGCGGCGATGCCGAGGAGGGTGAGCGCCCCGATGAACTGCCGTCCGAAGGCGACACTGACCGGCGTCAATGACTCCAGGCCCCACTTGATGAGGAGGAAGGAACTGCCCCAGGAGACACCGACCGCGACGAACCGGACGAGCCAACGCTGCGAGGACATCTGGCGATGCTACCGAGGGTCCGCCCTCGGTCAGGGGGAGATCAGGGATCTGTATGCCGGCGCGTTTCTGTGCTCCGAGCCGCCGACGATTCAGTAGCGTTCCCGCACCGTCATCGTCCTGAGGGGGACACCGCACATGGTCGTATCCATGACCGCCTGGGCCATCAGCATCGCCGCCATCGTCGTGCTGCTTGCCGTCGATCTCTTTGTCACCAGGAAGCCGCACGAGGTGTCGGTCCGCGAGGCGACGGCGTGGTCGGTGTTCTACGTTGCCGCAGCATTCGCGTTCGCCGCATGGGTGTGGCTGGAGTGGGGCGGGGATCTCGCAACCCAGTACATCGGCGCCTATCTCGTCGAGAAATCATTGAGCGTCGACAACCTGTTCGTGTTCGCGATCATCCTCACGCAGTTCGCTGTACCAAGCGTGCTGCATCAACGCGTGCTGCTTGTCGGCATCCTCATGGCGCTCGTCATGCGCGCTGTGTTCATCGCCGTCGGTGCTGCTGCCCTCCACGCGTTCTCCTTCACCTTTGTCCTTTTCGGAGCCCTCCTCATCTGGACCGGCATCCAGCTCGGCCGCCATTGGAAGGACGACCCGGAACCGTCGGACAATGCGTTGGTACGGCTCGCCCGCAAGCGTTTCCGGTTCAGCGATGGGTTCGACGGCGCTCGACTCTTCACGCACATCGACGGACGTCGGGTCCCGACCCCCATGCTGCTCGTCATGATTGCGATCGGCAGCACCGATCTGCTGTTCGCCCTCGACTCGATCCCGGCCACATTCGGCGTGACGTCCGAGCCGTTCCTCGTGTTCGCGGCGAACGCCTTCGCACTCCTGGGCCTGCGTGCGCTCTACTTCCTGCTCAAGGGGCTGCTCGACCGACTCATCTACCTGTCGCTCGGACTTGCGGCAATCCTTGTCTTCATCGGAGGCAAACTCATCCTCACGTTTGCGCACGAGGTGAACCCGCAGTGGCCGAAGATCCCGACCGCCACGAGTCTGGGTGTGATCGCCGCGATTCTGGCGGTGGTCACCGTTGCCTCGCTCGTGCAATCGAAGCGGCATCCGGAAATGAAGGCGCACGCAGGTTCGCTGCGTGACCACGACGATGCCCAGTAGTGCCGCTACTGCCGCACGTACGAAGGCCCCGCATCGGATGATGCGGGGCCTTCGTACGTGCGGCTCAGTGTGTGAGCTCGCCGTGTCCTGATTCGAGGTGCTGTTGCGCGGCCTCGATCTCCTTCGCCGATGGCATTTCGACGGTGTCGCGATGGAAGAAGGCCGACAGCTTGGCCTGCCAACGCTTTGCGCGGAGGTTCGGCTGGCGGACGCCGTTTGCATCGGTCGCAGACGGGAGCGCCATCGGCGTGATCACCGGCTTGCTCAGGATCTTCGCGCGCTCCTTCTCATTGATCGGAGCGTGGATCTCGACGAACTCGCCGTGCGGGAGTCGCAGGACATTGCCGGTCTCACGACCGTGCATGAGCTTGTCGATATCGCGGCGCTGCAACGACAGGGCGATGCGCTTCGCGCTCCAGAACGCGATCACTGGTCCGACGAACACGAACACCCGGAAGAAGTAGGTGATGTGGTTGATCGCCAGATGGAAGTTGTGCGCAATGATGTCGTTGCCCGCGGAGAAGAACAGGATGATGTAGAAGGCGAGGAATGCGGCACCAATGCCGGTGCGGGTCGCTGCATTGCGTGGGCGGTCGAGCAGATGGTGTTCGCTCTTGTCGCCGGTCGCCCAGGCCTCCAGCCACGGGTAGGAGAAGACCGCTGCCAGGAGCACCACGGGCAGGATCATCGCCGGAACCATGATGTTGAGGCTCAGCGTGTAGTTCCAGAAGTGGAGCTCCCAGTTCGGCATGATGCGGACCGCGCCATCGAGGAAGCCCATGTACCAGTCGGGCTGCGAACCCGCTGACACCTGGTTCGGCACATACGGACCGAACATCCAGATCGGGTTGATGGTGACGAGTGCACCCATCACCGTCGTAAGACCGAACACGATGAAGAAGAAGCCGCCGGCCTTCGCCATGTAGACCGGCAACAGTGGGAAGCCGACCACATTCTTGTTCGTGCGGCCGGGTCCCGGGTACTGCGTGTGCTTCTGCAGTGCGACGAGACCGACGTGTGCGGCAACCAGTGCGAGCATGATGCCCGGCACCAAGAGGACGTGCACCGTGAAAAGGCGCGGGATGAAGTCGGTGCCCGGGAACTCGCCACCGAAGATGAGAAACGCCATCCAGGATCCGAACAGCGGGGAAGCAAGCATGATCGCCTGTGCGATGCGCAGGCCGGTACCCGACAGCAGATCGTCGGGAAGCGAGTAGCCGGCGAAGCCCTCGACCACGGCGAGCACGAGCAGCACCACGCCAATGATCCAGTTCGTCTCACGCGGCTTGCGGAACGCGCCGGTGAAAAAGACGCGCAGCATGTGCACGGAGATCGACGCGACGAAGAACAGCGCTGCCCAGTGGTGGATCTGGCGCATCAGGAGACCGCCGCGGACATCGAAGGAGATGTTGAGCGCGGATGCGTACGCCTCCGACATCTTGACGCCGTTGAGCGGCAGGTACGAACCCTGGTAGACGACTTCCGTCATCGACGGCTTGAACCAGAGCGTGAGGTACGTGCCCGAGAGCAGCAGGATGATGAATGAGTAGAGGGCGACTTCGCCGAGCATGAAGGACCAGTGGTCGGGGAAGACCTTGTTGAACAGCTTCTTCATGCCCTTGGCGGCGCCGAAGCGCTCATCGATACCAATTGCGACGTTTCCCAATGGCGTGCTCATGCTCGCTCCCAGAAGCTCGGGCCGACAGGTTCTTGGAAGTCACTGCGCGCAACCAGGTAACCCTCGGCGTCCACTGTGATCGGCAGCTGCGGCATGTTGCGTGCAGCCGGTCCGAACACCACGCGACCCGCGTCCGCGAGGTCGAACGTCGATTGGTGGCAGGGGCACAGCAGATGGTGTGTGCGCTTTTCGTAGAGCGAGATCGGGCAGCCCATGTGCGTGCAGACCTTCGAGTATGCCAACACACCGTTGTAGTCCCAGGGGGCAGACGGGGTACCGCCTTGTTGGCCGACGATCTGATCCGGCGCGATCTTGACGAGGATGATGACGGCCTTGGCGCGCTCGTTGAGGGTGCCCTGCTCCTCCTCGATTTGGCGCAGGTTCTCCGGAACCGCGTTCACGAGGCCGCCGAGTGGGATGTCGTCGGGCTTGATCGGTTCGTAGGTGACGTCGGTGACGAGCCGGACGCCGTCCTTCCAGATCGTGCGGGTCAGGGCGCCACTTGAGGGTGACGGACCGAGGTCGCGCAGGAGAACGACGAGCGGCAGCGGGAACAGCGCCATCGCCCCGAGGAGCGAGCGGCGGATGATCTTGCGCGAGCCGAGACCGGATTCTGCAGCACCGACTTCGAAGATTCGAGCGACATCGTCGCGGTCCTCGTCGGAGCTGCGCATCTCGTGGCGGTCTTCAACGACTTCGACGTCGGGCATCAGCTTCTTCGCCCAGTGGATCGCACCGATGCCGATGAAGAAGATCGCGAGGCCCCAGCACGTTCCCACCAGCGCGTTCGACGCGTTGACGTCGCCGAGAACGGGCAATGCAATGAAGTCCGTGATCGGTGTCGCCACGTAGAACACGACCGACAGCAGGACGAGCAGTGCAGAGGCGCCGAAGAAGCCGGCGATTTGAAGTTCCGCGCGACGTTCTGCGCGGGGATCGACGTCGGTGGTGCGCCACTCGTGGGCGACGGGGGCCGCTTGCGGCCGCAGGGGATCGATCACCGGATGTTCGTTGCTCACTTGGCCTTCACTCCGATCCACACTGCGACAGCGATGAGGACGCCGAATCCGACGGTCCAGAGGAACAGGCCTTCGGTCACCGGGCCCGTACGTCCGAGATCGAGGCCGCCGGGGTTCTTCGGTGTCTTCAGGGTCTCGATGTACTTGATGACCGCCGCCTTGTCCGCGGGGGTGATGGTCTTGTCACTGAAGATCGGCATGTTGTTCGGACCGCTGATCATCGCTTCGTAGATCTGGATCGGCGTGGCCTTCATCAGGTTCGGGGCCGCCTTGCCCCACGTGAGCGCACCGCCCTGACCCGAGAACGAGTGGCACTGCGCGCAGTTCGTGCGGAACACCTCGCCGCCCTGCGCGAGATCGGCGTTCTCCCACGCGTATTGGTCCGGCGTCGGAATCGCAGGCCCATTACCGAGTGAACCGACATACGCGGCAATCGCCTGCGCTTGTTCCTCCGTGAACTGCGGCTTGCCGCGACGCGATTGCTGCGCATTCGTCGCCATTGGCATGCGGCCGGTCATGATCTGGAAGTGCGCACCAGCTGCACCGACGTTCTGGATGTTCGGGGCGTCCGTCGTACCTGCGCCGTTGGTGCCATGGCACGTCGCACAGCCTTCCTGGAACAGCATCTTGCCCTGGGCGATCTGCGTCTCGGATGTGGCTGCGTTTGCGGTGCTGCCGTCGAACGCCGAGTAGAGCAGACCGGTCACGGTCAGGCCGAACAGCATGACGACGACCGCTGCCGCGGGATGCCGTCGATGCATTGCGAAAGTGCTCATGAGTGGCTTTCTCTTGCTACTTGATGAGGTAGATCATGGCGAAGAGGCCGATCCACACGACGTCGACGAAGTGCCAGTAGTAGCTGACGACGATTGCGCGGGTTGCCTGGGCGTGCGTGAAGGTCTTGCCGACGTAGCTGCTGGCGAGGACGAAGAGGAAGGCGATGAGGCCGCCGGTGACGTGCAGGCCGTGGAACCCGGTGGTGAGGTAGAAGACCGAGCCGTAGGCGGACGATGACAGCGTGAGACCTTCGCGGGTCAGCGCGGCATATTCCGTCACCTGGCCGGCGATGAAGACCGCACCCATGAGGAAGGTGATGACGAACCAGCGGCGCAGCAGCTTGGCGTCACCGCGCTCAGCGGCGAAGACGCCCAGCTGGCAGGTGACCGAGGAGAGCACGAGGATGAGGGTGTTCACCGATGAGAACGGAATGTTGAGCATTCCGGTCTCGGTCGCCCAGATGTCGGGGTTGATCGCGCGGAGCGTGAAGTACATCGCGAACAGTGCGGCGAAGAACATGAGTTCGCTGGACAGCCAGACGATCGTCCCCACGGAGGTCATGTTCGGGCGGCTGATCTGGGCGGGGTGGGTTGCACTCATAGACACGTGCGTATTTTGGCAAAAGAACCGCACGGTGTCGCGCTCAGGGCTGGCCCCGCGCGTCACGGGCGACACGAGGGGGTGCCGGTGCGACAGGCGGGTGTGGGCTGCGCCATATTCCGGCTCGCTCCGAGGTCTGGGACGATGCCGTCATGATCCCTGAGCACGGCGCCGCGCCGACCGCTCCGAGTCTGCCCTTCTCCGAGGCGCTGCTCAGCTCATGGGCGAACATCGAATGGCTGCCACTCATGGGCATTCTGGCGATGGGGCTCTGGTACCTCCGTGCGGTTCGGGTGCTGCACCGTCGCGGCGACGCCTGGCCGGTGGGGCGCACCCTCTCGTTCGTTGTCGGCGGCCTCGGCACCCTGCTGCTCGCCACCGAAGGGCCATTGGCCGTGTACGACACCGCCCTGCTCAGCGTGCACATGGTGCAGCACATGCTGATCTCGATGATCGCGCCGATCTTCTTCGCGTTGGGTGCGCCGGTCACGCTCGCACTCCGCACGTTCGTGCGCCCGCTGCACTCGGCGCTCCTGTGGTTGCTGCACTCCCGGTACATGAAGATCCTTGCCTTTCCGATCGTGTCCGGCGCCATCGCGGTTGCGAATCCGTGGGCGTTGTATTTCACGCCGTTCTACGAGGCCACACTGCGCAATCCGTTGCTGCACAACTTCAACCACCTGCACTTCCTCGTCGTCGGATGTGTGTGGACGTTCGCACTCATCGGTATCGATCCGATGCCGCGCGTGGGCTACCCACTGCGAATGTTGGCGGTCTTCCTCACGATGCCGTTCCACGCGTTTCTCGGCCTCACGATCATGGGCCAGCAGAACCTCATCGCCGGCGACTGGTACCTCGATTCCGGACGCACCTGGGGTGCCAGTCCCGCCGATGATCAGGCACTGGCGGGTGGCATCCTGTGGGCGGCTGGCGAGATCGTGTCGCTCGCCATCTTCTTCGCGTTGATGGTCCAATGGGCCCGGGCATCGGCCCGTGAGGCACGCCGCATCGACCGTGCGCTCGACCGAGCCGAAGCAGCCGCGGCGGGGGAATAGACTGCTCGTTATGGCTACTTTGAACGTGCTCGTCTACAGCGATGACGCCTCGGTGCGTGCCCAGGTCATGCAGGCGCTTGGAACGCGCGTCGCAGCCGAATTGCCACGCTTGACGTACGTCGAAGTCGCCACCGAGCCGGTCGTCATGCGCACGCTCGACAAGGGCGGCGTCGACCTCGCGATCCTCGACGGCGAGGCGCATCCCGCAGGTGGCCTTGGCATCTGCCGCGCGATCAAAGACGAGGTCTTCAACGCACCGCCGGTGCTCGTGCTCACCGGGCGGCCGCAGGACGCCTGGTTGGCCACCTGGTCGCGCGCTGACGGCGTCGTGCCGCAACCCATCGATCCGGTCGTTCTCGCCGAAACCGTTGCAACGCTGCTGCGTCGACGCGTTTCCGCAGCATTGGCACAGTGACCACCTGGCCTGCAGTACTCGGTCCGCTCACGCGTCGTGAGCAACTGCCCGAGGCGGATATCCGTTGGGCGATGACGGAGATCATGTCGGGTGCTGCAACCCCCGCACAGGTATCAGCTTTCGTCGTATCACTCCGTATGCGAGGCGAGACGGCGGCCGACATTGCTGCGCTCGTTGACGTGATGCTGGATTTCGCGGTTCGAATCGACGCCGATGGCCCCGCGCTCGACACCTGCGGCACCGGCGGCGATGGTGCACATACGGTCAACATCTCGACCATGGCGGCGATCCTGCTCGCATCGCACGGGGTGCGCGTGGTGAAGCACGGCAACCGTGCAGCGTCCAGCAAGTGCGGATCGGCTGACGTCCTCGAAGCCCTCGGCGTCCGGATCGATCTGACGCCGGAACAGACGCAATCGGTGTTCGACGCGACCGGCCTCACGTTCTGCTTCGCACCGACGTTCCATCCTGCGTTGCGACATGCGGGGCCCACGCGCCGGGAGATCGGGATTCCGACCGTGTTCAACTTCCTGGGTCCGCTTGCCAATCCGGCCCAGCCCGCGGCCCAGATCGTTGGTGTGGCGGACGCGACGAAGGCGCCACTCATCGCCGATGTGTTGCGGCTGCGCGGAACCAAGGCGATCGTCGTGCGCGGCACCGACGGGCTTGACGAGGCGTCGATCTTCTCGCCGACCACCTGTTGGGCGACGTGGACGAACTCCGAATTCACGATTGCACCCGCGGATTTCGGAATCGCGCCTGCCGCTGCGAATGCGCTTGCTGGCGGTGATGCGACGTTCAACGCAGACATCGCGCGTCGATTGCTCGGCGGCGACGTTGACGGCGTGATGGCACCGATCGGGGACGCGGTTGCGCTCAATGCTGCGATCGCGCTGGTGGCGTGGAATGCCGCGACTGGCGTGGAGCCTTCGGATGTTCCTGCCGCCATTGTCGATGCATTCGCGGCGATGCGGGCGCAGTTGGCGT
>CAXBQV010000079.1:0-8556 GCA_963978265.1 uncultured bacterium
GGTCACCGCATCCGTGAGTCTGGTGGTCTGCGAGTACGGATACTTCGACGTTGTCGTGTAGCCGTCGAGCACCCAGGTGATACGGCCGTTGAGCACCACCGGATAGGCATCGGAGTCGACGGTGAGCCACGGCGCCACTTTCTCCACACGAGCCCGCGGTTCGCGAACGTACAGGATGCGCGACGCATCGTTGATCTGCGACGACAGCAGGATGTTCTGCTCACTAAACCGCGCAGCAAACAGGAAGCGGTTGAGCAATGACCCGACCGGAACACCGCCCGTTCCGTTGTAGGTGTTGTTCTGCTGTCCGCTCGCGACCTTGTCGTCCGGATAGTCGAGTTCACGCGGCTGCGAGCCGGCAGGAGCACCAACGATCGAGTACAGCGGGGACTGCTCGCCGAAGTAGATACGCGGTTCCTTGATGTTGAGCGCACCACTCGGCGGGACGTCGGCCTCGATGAAGTTCGGCTGACCATCGGCCGCCACCGAGTTGTCCGGCGCAGCGACCATGCCGATGCCGTGCGTATAGATGAGCGTCGAGGTCACCCAGTTGCGCTGCGACTCCGGAATGCCGTCGAGATTCACTTCACGAACCGAGGCGACGGTGGTTTGCGGCTTGCCGTTGACGAGGAGTCGCGCGATGTCGAGCGAGCCTGCGAACGAGTAGAAACCCTTGATCTGCTGCAGCTGCTGGAAGGTGGGACCGAGCAGGTTCGGGTCGATGAGGCGGATACTGTCGAGTGTCGACTGGTCGCGCTTCACCGACGCCTGATCGATCGTCTCGGTTGCCGCGTAGGACGTGACCGTCACATCCTTCACACCGTAGGCCGCTCGCGTGTTCTCGATGCTGCGCGCGATGTACGGCGACTCCTTCGCCTGCTCATTCGGCTTCACCTGCAATTGCTGCACCAGTGTTGGCCAGAGTCCGCCGATGAGGATGCTCGAGAGCACCATCAACGCAACGCTCAGTGCCGGAAGCGCCCAGTTCCGACGGAACACGTTCATGTAGAAGAGCGCCGCGCTGACGACTGCGATGCCGGCGAGGGTCGAGGTGCCGGGAAGCACTGCATGGACGTCGGCGTACTTCATGCCAGTGATGAGCGA
This sequence comes from uncultured bacterium, assembly GCA_963978265.1. Classification (GTDB taxonomy): domain Bacteria; phylum Actinomycetota; class Actinomycetes; order S36-B12; family UBA5976; genus JAKALQ01. Next base: position 1,105 of record CAXBQV010000079.1, read on the forward strand.
ACCGTCCTTGGTGACGAGTTCGTACCGGTCCAACCACAGCGATGCGCCGTGCAGCAGCAGATAGGTACCGCCAAGCACCGATAGCTGTCGGCGGGCAGCAGGTGACGTGCGCTCCCCTGATTGCGGACGGAGCCCGCCGTAGATGTAGTGCAAGGCAGCCGCGGCAATGCCGGCGAGCACCACGGCCGAACTGATGAAGCCGAGCACCTCGCGCAACCACGGCAAAGTGAAGGTGAAGAACGAAACGTCGAGGCCGAACTGCGGGTCCTTGATCCCGAACTCCACGGCATTGCGCCACAACAAGTACTTGTTCCAGGCCTGGGCCGCGCCCGCACCGGTGAAGAAGAAGAGCACGACGCCACCGACGATGATGGCGGCCTTGCGAACCGGTTCGAACGCATTGCGATACTGGTTGAGCGCTTCGACATCGGGAGTCGACGGAAGAAATGCCGGACGCCCTCGATACGCAATGACCAGGTTGACCATGAACATCGCCGCAGTGAACCCACCGACGACGATGAACAGCAGCGCCTTCGTCAGCAGCGTCTTCGAAAACACCGAAGAGAACGCAACGGAGTCGAACCACAGTTTGTCGGTCCAGATTCCCGCAACGCTCAGAAAGGTGACGACGAGGACACCAATGATGAGGGCGACCGTGACAAAGACACGTTGACGGGCGGGCGGGCGCTGTTCGCTCATGAGCCAACGCTAATAAGCGAACCGCACCCTTGCCGAATCGGGCATCAGCGAGGGTTGCGCGGCAGAGGCTTCGAGAGGGCCGTGCGCATGGCCTCCAACTCCGCAATGCCCTGCCGCTGTTGTTCCGGCGTTGCCGCACGGTTACGCAGACCGAACCACAGGATCGTGCTCAAGGTGGCCCCAATGGGAATGGCCCACCACACCAGCACGCTCATAACTGCCTCCGAACACAGAATGTACCTGAGCATGGAATCCGGCGGGCAGAATTGGCGTTCTTACGGGGACGTCAGGAGTCGCCATGAACCAGGTGCCGTTCGGCTTCACGCCGAATGACGGGCCGCAGCCGTTCGATTTGTCGAATATGGGTGCGATGCTGCAGCAACTCGGCGCCATGATGCAACGGGCGCAAAGCATCCCCGCCGGACAGATCGACTGGGACACCGTCCGGCAGACCGCGCGCCAGGCGATCGCGGCATCGCCCGACCCGAGCGTCGTCGACGCCGAGCGTGAACGAGTTCGGGCCGCGAATGAACTCGCGCAGCTCTGGCTCGACGGCATCACCGACTTCGCTGCACCGACCTTGGCGAGCGCCGCCTGGAGCCGGAGCGAATGGCTCGAAGCGACATTCGACCTGTGGAAGCCGATCGTCGAACCGGTCGCGAAGTCGATGCAGCGCAGCGTCGGCGAGTCCACGTCGATGCAAATGCCCGAGGGAGTTCCCGCGGAACTCGCCGCGATGCTCACACCGATGCTGCAGATGGCAGCACAGATGTCGACGGTGATGGTTGCGTCGCAGGTCGGACAGGCGCTCGGTTCACTGGCCACCGAAGCGTGGAGTGCATCGGACATCGGACTGCCCATGAACAAGGACGGTGTCACGGCACTGGTGTCATCGAACACGCATGCGTGGGCCGGAAGCCTAGAGCTCGATGTGCGTGACGTCGAGACCTATCTTGCGGTGCGCGAAGCTGCAGCGCAGCGCCTGTTCGCTGCAACGCCGTGGTTGCGCACCCGCTTGCAGGACGCCATTGCCGAATACGCCGCAGGTGTCACCGTCGATACCGAGCGACTGCGGGAACTCGTTGCAGACATTGACGTTTCCGATCCGGACGCATTACAGGCCGCCATGCAAGGCGGTGCATTCGAAGTTCCGCTGTCACCCGGACAGACAGCCGCACTCGCACGCGTTGAATCGCTGCTCACGCTGATCGAAGGATGGGTGGATCACATCACGACGATTGCGATCGGCGATCGCATCGGCACATCGATCGCGATCCGCGAAGCATTGCGACGTCGACGTGCGGCCGGCGGTCCGTCGGAGAAGACGTTCCAACACCTCATCGGTCTTGAATTGCGTCCGAAGAAGTTGCGGGAGGCGTCGTCGTTCTGGGCTTCACTCGATCAAGCGAAGCGAGATTCCGTCTGGACGCATCCGGACTTCCTCCCCAGTGTCGACGACTTGGAGAATCCAGAATCGTTCGTCACGCCGTAGTCAATGTGACGTATCGGATAGCACCGTTCGGCGAATCGTCATCGATGGATCATCCACACGCGCCCGTCCACATCTGAAGCGTGCTGTTTCCGCAGGTCAGCGCACTGCGACGGCGTCGTGTACACAGCGACCGGCCGACTTATCCCCATGGTGATCCCAAGCAATCCACTGCTCATCAACAGATTGTCGGCACTTATCCCCAACGATCGTTCTCGTCGGTGGAAAACGACTGATTGACGGGTTGCTACTGCGGCCTAAAGTTGCGCCCGAACGTCCCCGAGATAACGGCTGTTCACGCACTAGGGGAAGGTGCGTGACCGGATATGCGCCTTGGGGACGTTCCGGTTTTCCAAAGCATGAGGCCCGCAGCAAACGCTGCGGGCCTCATGGCGTGTTTAGAAGCTCTTACGCCTTGCCGAGGATGCGGACCACCGTGGTACCGCAGTCCGGGCACTTGCCCTTGCCCATGCGACGGCCGTTCTTCTCTTCCACACGACGGTCGATCGGCGACTTCTTGGCCTTGCACTTCACGCAGTAGGCCTCGCCCTCAAACGCTTCTGCCATGGCTACCTCCATAAGTTCTGTAGCCGACGGGTCGGCTCGCCTTCCGGGTTCCCGGACGTCCACAAGGTAGCCGTTCACGAGGGGGCGGACATCCCGCAACGCACACAATTCGAGATTTCTGTCCGATTTCTGGCGATTTTGTACGTCCGTTGTGCTGTGAACGGGTCGAATCCACAGCCGCCGTCGGTCACGGTTCGCCCGTGAACCTGCCCCTCCTCGCACCGCACGCCCAACTCGCCTGGCGCGATTCGAACCATCTCATCCTCGAGGATCCAGCCGCACCGCAGACCCAGGTGCTCGTGGGCAACGCGACACCGGCCACTGCGCGGTGGCTGCGGAGTTGCGACGGCACCCACACCCTCGGCGATCTGCTCGCCTCTGCAGCGGCGGTCGGGATCGATCCGACCTCGGCGGAAGCGCTGCTCGGAACACTCGTGCAGACCGGCCTGCTCACACTCGAAGCGGCAGTCTCAACACTCGCTGCGGACTGGGATCCAGACGCGAAGTCGGCGCTACGCCACGACCTCGACGCCATCGCACTTGCAGGTTCGAACGCGGCTGCCGCCCTCCATCGACGACAGGAACACCGGATCATCATTGAGGGCACCAATCGCGTTGCGCACGCACTTGTGGACGTCCTGGCTGCGGCGCATATCGGAGACGTCCAGGTGCTCGCGAAACGCACCACACGACGATCGGTCACGCTCCGCGACGTCGGCGCATTCGGGCCCGATCCCGCCGACGTCGGCTTCGCACCGTCACTTGCGATGAAGCGGCACATCGAACGTCGCGCTCGCGCACGACACGGTACGCACGTGCGACCGTTGGTGATCGCCTGCGATTCGCACCTTGATCCGGCCGATGAAATCACCTACCAACAGGCGGCGACGCCATACCTCCGGATGCTCGTGACGAGCCGGTACGCAACGATCGGTCCGCTCACACTTCCGGGCAGCAGCGTCTGTTGGTCATGCATTGCGATGCATCGCACCGATCTTGATCCGTACTGGCCGCATCTGCTCGCGCAGTTCGAGCATCATCGTCGACAACTCGCACCGATCGACAGCGCCTTTGCGATGTGGGTCGCCAGCGAAGCGGTGGCCCACCTCCTGCGCGTCATCGATCACGATGATCCGTCAACGTTGGCAAACACGACCCTGCATTTCGATCGCAATGAAATGGTCATACGACGTCGACATTGGACGGTGCATCCCGACTGCCCGTGCCAGTGGCGGCAGGCGGCCTAGTGTCCGAGGATCGCGAGCAGTTCGTCGCCGTACAGATCCAGCTTCTGAGGCCCGATCCCACTGATCCGCAGCAATTGCTGTTTCGTTTCGGGTCGCTGCTCGGCGAGCGCCATCAACGTCGCATCGGTGAAGACCACGTACGCCGGCACCGAGCGCTCCTGCGCCTGCTGCTTGCGCCACTCCACGAGCCTCGCGAACAACGCTTCGTCCATACCCGACGGACAGGTCGAGCAGCGCTCCAACGTGCGTTCGACGCCGGTGGTGAGCGCGGCTCCGCACACACGGCACCGAGCGGGCCCGGAACGCCGCTTCTCCCCGCGCGACGTTCCGAACTTCACTGACGCCCGGCCGTCGACAACGGCGGTTGCGGGATCCCGGACCGCGTCGAGAAAGCGTGAAGGGTTGCGACTGCCGCGTGAACCAGCGCTGCGCGCCCGCGCCCAGGTGCACAGGAGCACCTCGGACGCACGCGTGATTCCGACATAGAAGAGTCGGCGTTCCTCGTCGAGTGCCTGCTCCCCTTCGGCATAAATGAGCGGCAGCGTCCCTTCGCTGCAACCGGCGAGCACCACATGGGACCACTCGAGACCCTTCGCGGCGTGCAGGCTTGCGAGTGTGACGCCGTCGACTGCCGGCGCATGCTGTTGCTCGGCGCGCTCGTCCAACACCCGGATGAGATCGGCGAGTGTCGCCTCCGCATTCACGGCCACAACGTCGTGCGCAAGGGTGAGCAGCGCCACATATGTCTCCCAGACTTCGCGCGTCGCGGAGCCACCGGCCGGCTGCTGGGCTTCGTTCCAGCCGAGGCCCGCGATCACATCGCGGACCGTCGCAACGACGTCGGCGCCGGGTTCGGCCATTGACTGGCCGCGCAGTAGCGTGATCGCCCGCCGGATCTCCGCACGCTCGAAGAATCGTTCCGAGCCGCGCACCGTGTACGGGATGTCGGCGCTGGCGAGTGCATCCTCGAATGCTTCTGACTGCGCATTCGTGCGGTACAGCACAGCGATCGATCGCGGTGCGACGCCGGAGGCAATCCACTCGCGGATCCGATCGGCGACGCCATGCGCTTCGGCGCTCTCGTCGTCGAACTCGCTGACAATCGGCAGGGGCCCATGTTGCTGCTGTGACTGCAATTGCAGAGCGTTGCGCATGCCCGACAGCACCCGGTTGGCGACCGCCGCGATCTCGGGCGAGCATCGATATGTTCGCGCGAGCCGCACCACCGTCGCATCGGGCCAGGTCGTGGTGAAGTCCTGGAGGAATCGGGGATCCGCGCCGGCGAAGCTGTAGATCGTCTGCGCCGGATCGCCAACGACGCAGATGTCGTCGCGGTCACCGAGCCACAACTGCAGCAGTCGGAACTGCACCGGGTTCACGTCCTGGAACTCGTCGACCGTGAACCAGCGGTATCGCTCATGGATTTGCGACGCAATGTCCGGGCGATCGGCGAGCATGCCGACGGTCAGCAGCAAGACATCTTCGAAGTCGATGACGGCCCGCTGTTGCTTGATGTCCTCGTATGCGCGCCAGACATCGGCGACATCTTTCGGCATCAACGACGACGGCATGGAGCGGTGCGACTGCGCGGATGCCTGTTCAAATGCTTCGGGTGCAATCTCACGCACCTTCGCCCATTCGATTTCGGCAGCGAGGTCACGGACAACTGCAGTGTCCGGCGTGATGCCGGCTCGAGACGCTGCTTCTGCAACCACTTTCGCCTTCGACGCCATCACCTGCCAGGGCTCACCTCCGATGACCTGTGGCCAGAAGTGGGTGAGCTGTCGCAGTGCCGCACTATGGAATGTTGCGGTCGTGACCTGCCCGGCCCCGAGGCCAGCGAGTCGGCCGCGCAGTTCACCTGCGGCCTTCTTCGTGAACGTGACCGCCAACGAACGCCGGGCGTCATGGACGCCGGTTCCCACCGCGTACGCGATGCGATGTGTGATCGCGCGCGTCTTCCCTGCACCCGCTCCCGCATAGACGACGACCGGACCCGCCGTGGCCATGGCCACCGCCCGCTGGTCCTCGTCGAGCCCGTCCAGATGCACGGTGGGAGCCTACGGTCACCCCCAGACATACGCTTACCCGCATGACCGTGCTGCAGGACCTCGCGCTCGGCCGCGGCAATCTCGACCGACTTGGCGAGCGACGCGGGGATACATTCTGGCTCGACGAGATCTACGCGCATCCGGACACGTTCATCGTCGGGGTTTCCGGCGGTGAGATCGCCCTCGATGAGAATCGACTTCGCAATTGCACGAATCTGCCGTTCGATGCAACGCGAGCGGCTCTGCTCGGAAGCGCCGGCGGCGTCACGTACGTCGCTTTGATGCTCGACGATGCCGTACCCGGCAGTCGATCGTTGCGCGAGGTCGGTCATCACCTGTCGGACAATGACGCAGCGATCGCCACAACCGCAGTCGCTCTGCACCAGTGGCATCGCAACCACACACACTGCTCACGCTGCGGCGCCGAAACCGTGAATGCGCTCGCGGGATGGGAACGGCATTGCGTCGTCGATGCGAGCGCGCACTATCCACGCACCGATCCCGCGGTGATTATCGCCATCGTCGATGATGCCGATCGGCTGCTGCTTGCGCGACAGACGATCTGGCCGGCGAAGCGGTATTCGATCGTCGCGGGATACGTGGAACCGGGTGAGACCGCGGAGCACGCAGTGCATCGCGAGATCCTCGAGGAAGTGCACCTGCGGGTGCACACGCTCGAGTACCTCGGGAGTCAGCCGTGGCCGTTCCCTGCCAGCCTCATGCTCTGCTACCGCGCGCACGCCATCGGCTCGGACTTCCGTGTGGACGGCATCGAAATCGAACATGCGCTGTGGGTGACCCGTGATGAACTCGCTGCGAAGGTCAGACGTGGGGAATTGCTGCTGCCCTCGAAGGTGTCGATCGCGCGCCGCGCCATCGAACACTGGCACGGGGACCTCGCGTCATTGGACTGACGACGCCAACAGGTCGGCGATGTCCACCGAGTCGTCGAACCATTCCGTCTCGCCGTGTACGACGTAGAAGAAGCATGCGCGCACAGACGTGATGGGCACGCCGTACTTGGATGCGATCGCTTCACGGTAGATGGCTAGCTGCAGTGGATTCGCGGTCTTCTGCTTGTTCGTCTTCCAGTCGACGACGATGAATCCGTCGCCATCGCGATAGACGGCATCGACGCGACCACGCACGCTGTGGTTGCCGAATCCCATGGTGAACGGAACCTCCTGGGCGTGCGGTTCGCGTGATGCCCATTCCGATGCGAGGAATCGGGCTTGCAGTTCCGCGAGTTCGGCTTCGTCGTCGTCGAACGGCAGGGTGTCGTCCAGGGGCAGCACCTGCTGGCCGTACATCTGCTCGACCCAGAGATGGAAGGCACTGCCCTTCTTCGCCGCATACGTGGGTTCCTTCGGCATCGGTCGGACGATGTTGAGGAGGAACG
>CAXBQV010000080.1:0-8346 GCA_963978265.1 uncultured bacterium
TCATCGCCGACGAGATCCTGGACGTACGGCGAACCGTTTCCGGGGATCGTTGGGAGGCCCGTACCGCGGCGCCGACTATCGGTCTCGGCATCCCGCTGATGCCGAAGCGTTGATGATCGTCGCCATCGTCGGGCCGACCGCGTCGGGGAAGAGCGATCTCGCGATCGCGATCGCGAAGGCACGCAACGGCGAGATCGTGAATCTCGATGCCTCGCAGATCTACCGCGGCATGGATATCGGCACGGCCAAGATGTCGTCAGGGGAGCGGCAAGGTGTGCCACACCATCTGCTCGACTTCCTGGATGTCACGGAAAGCGCGTCGGTCGCGGAGTTCCAGAAGCTGGCATTGGCCGCCATCGATGACATCCGTTCGCGCGACCGGCTGCCGGTGTGTGTCGGCGGTTCGGGCCTGTATGTCCGCGCAGTACTCGAGGAACTCGATTTCCCGGGCACGGACCCGAAGGTCCGCGAGCGGCTGGAGTCGGAACTCGCCGCAATCGGCCCAGAAGCGATGCACGCCCGGCTCAGCCAACGCGATCCGGCTGCAGCCGCTGCGATCCTTCCAGGGAACACGAGACGGGTCGTCAGAGCCCTTGAAGTGATCGAACTGACGGGACGGCCCTTCGTGGCCACGCTTCCCGCGCATTCGAAACGAGCACCGGATGTCCGCATCGGTCTCGAAGTGCCCAAGGAAATGTTGCAGGAGCGGATCCGTGCTCGTGTGCAGCGGATGTGGGACGCTGGACTTGTCGAAGAAGTGCGTCAGCTCGAAGCGCAGGGGCTCCGCAACGGGTTCACGGCGTCGAAAGCGTTGGGCTACCAGCAGGTGCTCGCGTATCTGGCGGGGGAGTGCACCGAAGTCGAGGCGTTCGAGGCCACGGTCCTCGGCACCATGAAGTTCTCACGGCGACAGATGCAATGGTTCCGCCGCGACCCGCAGATCAGGTGGTTGCGCTATGACGATCCGCGCCTGTTGGAGCTGGCGCTTGCGGAACTCGGGGACTAACCGGCGAGGCCCAGCAGTTCGATGTCTGTTGCGGGAATCGTCGCGGTGGATTCATCCGCAGCCTTGGCTTTGCGTTTGGTGGCACGGCGCCATGCGAACGCGGCATCGATCAGGGCTTCCCGTAGGCGCGCACAACGATCGCAGATTGCAAGCTCACCTTTGAGGACGAGGTCGCGCAGCGATTCATCGTGTGTATTGGGCAGGTGCAGCGCAGCATGCGCAACCACAGCGGCAACTGAACGCTCGTACCGGCTCAGCAATTGGGCTTCGATGACCATCCACCTCCGTAGGAGAAGTGTGACACCGGACACACCGATCTGCGGTGATCTTGGACGCGAAACGCCGGTGATTCCGCCATCCGGTGAGGACGTCGAGCGCCGACGTCGGCCTATGCGGTGAAGATACTCGTGCAACCGGCCGTCGCGCCGCGTTCGACGAAGTACTCATGACCGAACCAGCGTCTGTACAGCGGTTTGGGCAGTCGAAGGAGCAGCGCAACGGTCCGCGGCACGGAGCCGCCGGTCGTCTGCGATGCATGCGCTCGGAGGGCGTCACGCTTCACATCGACGAGGTCTCGCACATCGATCGTGTGTGTGATCTGATATCGCGGCGTAAACGCATCGTCGAACATCGTCGGATCGAACCCCTTGAAGAAGGCGTGGATGAAGCGGAATCGATGTGTGAGTCGGACGAGGGTGTCGCGCGGCAGTGTCGCTTCGAGTATGCGAGGGACGTCCGCTTTCGCCGCCGCCTCGTAAACGATCTCGTGCACCGCAATGTGATCGGGATGGCCGTAGCCACCATTGGGGTCGTAGCCAACGACAACGGCCGCCGACTCCCGGCGAAGGATGTCTGCGAGTTTCGAGACGACGTCCTCGCGCGGGGCATACACGAGTGGCGTCGGCGCATCTGGCTGCGGAACGACTTCCGCGTTCAATCCTGAGTCGCCGTATCCGAGCCAGTGCACGGTTGTGACACCGAGCGCCTCGGCCGACGTTTCGAGTTCCGCGCGCCGCACAGCGGCAAGGTCGCGGCCGCGTGCAACTTCCGCAGCGAGACCTTCGGCGCCGTCGGTGCACACAACGAGCACAACCCGATGTCCCTGCAATGCGAGATCGGCCATCGTGCCTGATGTGAAGAGCGCCTCATCGTCGGGATGCGCGTGCACGAACACGGCCGTGTAGGTCATAGCCATAGTCTGCACGTAGATTTGGCATATGCGGATCGCGCACGTATCAGATTGCTACCTTCCCCGGCTCGGCGGCATCGAGGTACAGGTGCGTGCCACATCGATCGCCCAGGCCGCGCGAGGCGACCGGGTTTCCGTCATCACGGCGACGCCGGGGGAGTCCACACCCGACCCGGGGATCGATGTGGTGCGTGTCGACGCGAATCTACCCTTCGACACTCCAGTACACCCCCTCGGAATCCAGCGCATCCGCGCGGCACTCGAAGCAATTCGGCCCGACGTCGTGCATGTGCACGCTGGTGTGGTCTCGCCCTTCGCATGGATGGGGATCGCAGCGGCAAAGGGACTTCCCACCGTGGTGACCGTGCATTCGATGTGGGGTCCACTCGCACAGCGGGGTTTCTCGTTGCTTGTGCGGGACGAGCGAAGCTTCGTGGTCACGGCTGTCAGCAAGGTGGCGGCGGAGGCCGTTGCGGCAGCGATCGACGAGGACGTGCTCGTCACACCGAACGCCATCGATCCAACACCGTGGCGATTGGTGGCGCCGAACCCCCATGCAGATATCCACGTTGTCTCTGCATTGCGGTTTGCACCGCGCAAACGGGTAATGGCGCTTCTGCAATCCCTTCGCGATGCACGCCGCTGGGTACCGGCCGAGATTGAGATGCGGGCAACCATCTGCGGCGATGGTCCGCTGATGTCGCAGGCGCGCAACTATGTGTTCACCCATGGACTCGACTGGATCGCATTGCCCGGCCGTGTGTCGCGTGACGCGCTGGCGCAGGTGTATGCGGACGCCGACATCTATGTGCAGCCATCGCTGCGCGAGTCCTTCGGACTCGCGGCACTGGAGGCCCGCGCTGCCGGCGTGCCGGTGATCGGGCACGCGGGGAGCGGGTTGAGCGAATTCGTCACCGATGGCGTCAATGGCCTCCTCGTGCACGGCGACGCCGGCATGAGCGCGGCCATCAGACGGCTGGTGACCGATGACGAACTTCGACACCGATTCGCCGCGTTCAACCGCGAACATGCGGTGGTGCACACCTGGGAACACGCCCTCCGCGCGCTTGATTCCGCCTATGCAAGGGCGGCGGATCGCCGCTAGCCGGCAAATAGACTGGTGCAATGCGCGCGCTCAAGGGCCACGGCACCGGCAATGACTTCATCATCGTGCCGGCGGCAGATCGCGACTTCACCGCAGACGAAGTGGCGCTCCTCTGCGACCGACACTTCGGCATCGGCGCAGACGGCCTCATCCGGATCGTTCCCACCGCGTCCGCCGAGGATCCGTTCGTACGCGGCCAGGCCGCCGACGCGGAATGGTTCATGGACTACCGCAACGCCGACGGCTCGCTGGCGGAAATGTGCGGAAACGGCGTCCGCGTCTTCGTCCACGCGCTCATCGCAGAGGGCCGGATGCAGCCAGGAGCCTTCGCCGTAGCAACGCGCGGCGGCGTTCGGCACGTCTCGATCGATGTGGTCGGCGGTGATGTCGCGGTCGACATGGGCGTTGGCGAGCCGCTGCTGCCGTCGAGCATCACCATCGGTGAAGGCGAAACCTTTCCTGCCGCCGGCATGCTGTTCCCGAACCCGCATGCAGTCGTGTTCGTCGACTCACTCGACGACGCCGGTGATCTTCTCGACGTTCCGGCATGGCAGCCGACCGAGCGCTATCCCAATGGCGTGAACGTCGAGTTCGTGCGGTTCGTGGGGCCGCGGCACATCGAGATGCGAGTGCACGAACGCGGTATCGGCGAAACCCTGTCGTGCGGCACCGGAATCTGTGCTGCGGTGAACGTTGCGCGCGATGCGGAGCAGGAGACCGGCGCTGCAACCTGGACGGTTGATCTGCCCGGCGGTCGCGTCTCGGTGCAGGTGACTGCGGATGGCGCGACGACGTTGCGCGGACCCGCAGTGCTCGTCGGCGAGTTCGACATCGACGAGGAATGGTTGAGGCGCGAAGCGTGACCTACGACGACGATTTCGACGTCGACACCACCGGTGACTACGAGCTTTCCGAACGACAGGCACTGCGACGAGTTGAAGGTCTCTCCACCGAACTCGAGGACATCACCGAAGCCGAATACCGGCAGGTACGCCTCGAACGGGTGATCCTCGTCGGTGTCTGGACCGACGGCACGGCGCAGGACGTCGAACGGTCGATGACCGAACTTGCACGGCTTGCCGAAACTGCGGGGTCGAATGTGTTGGATGCATTCGTCCAGCGACGTGATGCGCCGGACGCCTCGACCTTCATCGGGTCCGGAAAGGTACTCGAGTTGCGCGAGGCGGTTGTGGCCCACCGCGCCGATACCGTCATCTGCGACGGTGATCTCACACCGTCACAGCTGCGCACCCTCGAGGAGCGACTGAAGGTGAAGGTCGTTGACCGCACCTGGTTGATCCTCGACATCTTTGCGCAGCATGCGCGCTCCAAGGAGGGCAAGGCGCAGGTGACCCTTGCCCAATTGCAGTATCTCCTGCCTCGACTCCGTGGTTGGGGTGAGGCGATGTCCCGCCAGGCCGGTGGCATCGGCACTCGCGGCGCCGGTGAAACGAAGATCGAAATGGATCGTCGCCGCATCCGCGACCAGATCGCGAAGATTCGCCGCGAGCTCAAGGACATGGAGCGCACACGGGAAGTGAAACGATCGTCCCGGAAGCGCAGCGGTATCCCGCAGGTCGCGATCGCCGGCTACACCAACGCAGGGAAATCTTCGCTGCTGAATCGACTCACGGGTGCCGGAGTGCTCGTCGAGAACGCGTTGTTCGCAACGCTCGATCCGACGGTGCGCAAGACCCGTTTGCCCAGCGGCCGCGAGGTCACCCTCGCCGACACCGTCGGGTTCGTGCGCCATCTGCCGCACCAGCTCGTCGAGGCGTTTCGCTCCACGCTGGAAGAAGTGGCGCAAGCAGACCTCATCCTGCACATCGTGGACGGCTCGGATGAGCATCCCGAGGGACAGATCGACGCCGTCCGCGAAGTGCTTGCCGAGATCGAGGCCGCGCGGATCCCCGAGCTCATCGTCGTGAACAAAGTCGATGCCGCTGATCCGGTCGTGCTCCAGCGGTTGATGCGCCGCGAGCGCAACGTGGTTGCCGTGTCCGCCAAAACCGGCGAGGGCGTCGACGACCTGTTGCAGGCAATCGAACGCAATCTCCCCGGACCGTCCGTCGAAGTTCACGCACTCGTGCCGTACACGCGCGGTGACCTCGTGAGCCGGGCTTTGAAGGACGGCATCGTGTTCGAGCACGAACATCGTGATACGGGCACATACGTGCATGCGAAGGTCGATGAGGAACTCGCCGCTGCCCTTGCGGAGTTTGCGCAGTGACACATCTCGATGCAGCGCTCGACGCCGTCGTCGCAGGACTCGGGGGCGAGCGCCGCGATGGCCAGCGACAGATGGCCCATGCGGTTTCCCACGCCATGGAGACCGGCGAGCACTTGCTTGTGCAGGCGGGTACGGGCACCGGCAAGTCCGTTGCGTATCTCGTGCCGGCGATCCTGCGCGCGGTGCAGCGCAACCGCACCGTCGTCGTCTCGACTGCGACGCTGGCGTTGCAACGCCAGTTGGTCGGTCGTGATCTGCCGCGCATTGCCGAGGCGTTGCTCCCGATCATCGGTCGCGAACCAACGTTCGCCGTTGCGAAGGGTCGCCACAACTATGTCTGCAAAGCGCGGTTGAACGCCGACTTCGAGACGCCCGATGACGATGCCGCCGCACTGTTCGCAGCGCCCACCACGGCGCTCGGCAAGGAGGCGAAGCGAGTCCGCACGTGGGCATTCCTCACCGAAACCGGCGATCGGGAAGACCTCGAGCCCGCGCCCGATCCGCGCATCTGGCGTGGCATCTCGGTCAGCGGCAGCGAGTGCATCGGTGCGACGAAGTGCCCGTACGGCGACGAATGCTTCGCTGAACAGGCGCGAGCGCTCGCAGCCGACGTCGACGTCGTCGTCACGAATCATGCGATGCTCGTCATCCATGCACTTGAGGGAGTGCCGCTCCTTCCGGATCACGACGTCGTCATCATCGATGAGGGCCACGAACTCGCCGATCGCGTGACCGCCCAGGCCACCGAGGAACTGTCCGTCGGCGGCGTTGAGCGTGCAGCCAACCGCTGCCGCCGCATCGTCGACGCAGACATCGTGCAACTCCTCGACGACGCCGCGGACGGCCTGTCGCTACTCTTCACCGAGCTCGCGAAGCCGTACCCGCGCCGCATCGCGCGAGACGCCGACGACGAATACGTCATCACGCAATCCGCGCTCGTTCCCTCCCTCAGCGCAATCCGGGACGCTGCGAACAATGCGTTGGTGGCGCTGGCCGCGATCGCCAAGTCGGATGCGGACGCAACCCCGGAATTGCAGGCAAACCGCGTGAGTGCGCGGGTTGCCGTCACCGAGGTGTTCGACGTCACCGGCCGGCTGCTGTCACTCAAGGACTACGACGTTGCGTGGCTGGAGCGGTCCGAAGGCCGGCAGCCGTCGATCCACATCGCGCCGTTGACCGTCAGCGGACTGCTTGCCGAGAACCTCTTCGGTGAGAACACGGTCGTCGTCACCTCCGCGACGCTGACACTCGGCGGCACCTTCGACGCAACCGCCCAGGCGCTCGGCCTGAAGCCCGAACCGCGTGCACTGAACCCGGATGCGTTCCACGACGACCCGGAAGACGAACCGACGTCGGCCGCTGCGCCGACCTGGACATCGCTCGACGTCGGCACTCCGTTCGATCCGTCGAAGCAAGGCATGCTCTATGTCGCGAGCCATCTCGCGCCGCCCGGCCGTGACGGCACGTCGCCGGAGCAGTTGTCGGAGTTGCGTGACCTCGTCGTCGCGAGCGGTGGGCGGGCACTGGCGTTGTTCTCCTCATGGCGGGCTGTCGACTTGGCGGAGCAGGAACTGCGCCCGGCGCTCATGGAACTCGGCATCGAGTTGCATGTGCAACGTCGCGGCATGCCGGTGAGTGATCTCGTGCGCCGCTTTGCCGAGGATGAGACGAGCGTGCTGCTCGGCACGTTGTCGCTCTGGCAGGGCGTCGACGTCCCGGGGGAATCATGCAGTCTGGTCGTGATCGATCGCATCCCGTTCCCACGGCCGGATGATCCGTTGATGGCGGCACGTCAGTCGCGCGTCGATGCTGCGGGCGGCAGCGGTTTCATGTCTGTTGCGGTACCGAGGGCGGCGCTGCTCCTGGCGCAAGGTGCAGGGCGCCTGATCCGCACACAGGCGGATCGCGGTGTCGTTGCGGTGCTCGATTCGCGCCTCGTCACCGCCCGGTACAGCAACTATCTCCGACAATCGATGCCACCGTTCTACGCGACCACCGACAAGGACACCGTCGTCTCCTCGCTGCAGCGGCTTGCCGAATCGCGGGGCTGACGTCACCGTCGTGCGCGAACTGTGAGTGCACGCGGATCCGGCTGAGATGTGCGCTTGCAAGCATTTCCTCCATACCGGTTCACGCCGGTATGGACGGAGGGAGCCAGGCCCCATTTGGGGCCTGCTGCTCCGGTTTCGGAACGTGCAGTCGCTGCAGTTGGAACCACCGGCCGACAGTGTCGGACGGAACGGAACATGCCGCGCTGAGGCAACCGGGATCGCCGCCTCGAAGCAGATGCACAGGTTGCTCTGGTTGCAGCAGTGCATGGTTTCGCGCCCTGGCGCATCGACAATCCGATGCGGCCTCCGTCATCTCATGCAGGTCCTTCTCCCCAGAAGCGGTCGGCGCCGTCATCAGCGAGTTGCGATGACGGCGCCGATCGTCAGTTGGGGCGGTATTGCGTGGAACGTGGTCCGTTCGGGTCAAGCCATCGCAGAGCGCACGGTGTCGCGCAGGCGCTCCCAGGCACTGATGAAGGACGTGACGCCGTCGGCCTCGAGCTTGTCACAGACGGCGATCCGGTCGATACCGAGCGCCTCCAATGCCTGCCAGGTGGCCGCAGCTGCTGCGATGCTCGGGGTGATCGTGTCGCCCTTGCAGCTGCCATGGTCGAAGACGGCTTCCATCGTCGCCTCGGGCATGGTGTTCACACAGCCCGCGACGGCCAGATCGACGACATACCGGGTGTCGTCGTAGGCCAGGTCCTTCACGATGATGTGCGGGCCACCGCGATCGAGTTCCATCGACTCCTGTGGCGTACGCGC
>CAXBQV010000081.1:0-8062 GCA_963978265.1 uncultured bacterium
AGCAGCTGTGGCTGCACGTCGATGGTGCCTACGGTGGCGCTGCGGCCATGAGCCCGCTTCCCGACCGGCATGAAGTGGGGCTTCGTGCCGCAGGACGGCAAGCCGCACTACCTCGTTGTGAACGCCGACGAGTCGGAACCGGGTGCATGCAAGGACATCCCGCTGATGCTGGCGAATCCGCATTCGCTCGTCGAAGGCGTCATCATCACGTCCTACGCGATCCGTGCGAACCATGCCTTCATCTACATCCGCGGTGAAGTACCCCACGCACACCGTCGCGTCCGTGCTGCAGTGCAGGAGGCGTATGCCGCCGGCCATCTCGGCAAGAACATCCACGGCAGCGGTTTCGATCTCGAGGTCGTCGTGCACTCCGGTGCAGGCGCATACATCTGTGGCGAGGAGACCGCCCTGCTCGATTCGCTCGAGGGTCGTCGTGGTCAACCGCGCTTGAAGCCGCCGTTCCCGGCTGTCGCGGGTCTGTACGCGGCTCCGACTGTCATCAACAACGTGGAAACGATCGCCAACGTGCCGGTGCTGTACCGCAATGGCTCGGATTGGTTCCGTCAGTTCGGCACCGAGAAGTCACCGGGCTTCAAACTGTGGGCGGTTTCCGGTCACGTGAACAACCCCGGCATCTTCGAGGCGCCGCTCGGTATCACGATGCGCGAACTCCTCGGCTATGCCGGTGGCATGCGCGACGGCCGCAAGGTGAAGTTCTGGTTGCCCGGCGGTTCGTCGGTGCCGATGCTCACCGACGAACACCTCGACCTGCCACTCACGTACGAGGACATGGCGGCCGCCGGCACGATGCTCGGTACCGGTACGCCGATGATCTTCGACGAAACCACCAGCGTGGTGAAGGCGGTGTCGCGTTGGCTGCATTTCTACAAGCACGAGTCGTGCGGCAAGTGCACCCCGTGTCGTGAAGGCACCTTCTGGATCTCGTCGGTGCTCAAGCGCCTCGAGAAGGGCAAGGGCAATCCGGATGACATCCAAACCTTGCTCGATCTGTGCAAGCAGCTCGGCGGTCGTTCGTTCTGCGCCCTCGGCGACGCAGCCGCAACACCGTTCCCCGCTGCCATGAAGTACTTCCGACACGAATTCGAAGCCGGCATGAGCACTGCGGCCGACGACACATTCGCGCCGAGTGCTGCATTCGTAGGAGCGTCCGCATGACGATCATGTCCAACCCGCCGGCACCGGAGGAGACGCTGCCCGTCGAACTCATCACCGTCACGATCGACGGCGTCGACATGCAGGTTCCGAAGGGCACGCTGATCATCCGTGCCGCCGAGCAACTCGGTATCCAGATCCCACGCTTCTGCGACCATCCGGATCTCGAACCAGTCGCGATGTGCCGCGCATGTCTCGTCGAGATCGAAGGACAACCGAAGCCGCAACCCGCATGCGCGATCCCGTGTGGCGACGGCATGAAGGTGCGCACGCAGCATTCCTCGCAGATGGCAGAGGAAGCGCAGCGCGGCGTCATGGAATTCATTCTCGCGAACCACCCGCTGGACTGCCCGGTCTGCGACAAGGGCGGCGAATGCCCATTGCAGAACCAGGCAATGCAGGTTGGCCGCCCGGAATCGCGTTTCGATCTTCCGAAGAACACCTTCGAGAAGCCGATCAACGTGTCCGCGCAGATCCTGCTCGATCGCGAACGTTGCGTGAACTGTGCGCGCTGCACCCGCTTCGCCGATCAGGTAGCCGGAGATCCGTTCATTGCCCTGCTCGAGCGCGGCGCGAGCCAACAGGTCGGCACATCCGACGACCAGCCCTTCGACTCGTACTTCTCCGGCAACGTCGTGCAGATCTGCCCGGTCGGTGCGCTCACCAGCGAGAAGTACCGTTTCAAGGCACGTCCGTTCGATCTCATCTCGGTGCCGACAACGTGTGAGCACTGCGCCTCCGGGTGTGCGCTGCGCACCGACGTCCGCCGCGGCGAAGTGCAACGTCGCCTTGCATGGGACGACCCGCAGGTCAACAATGAATGGAACTGCGACAAGGGTCGCTTCGCATTCGGTTACACCGCATCCGGCCGCATCACGAACCCGCTCGTCCGCGACAAGGACGGCATGCTTCGTGCCGCGTCGTGGCCGGAGGCAATCGGTGTCGTCGCCGAAGCGCTGAAGCAGGCATCGCGTACCGCTGTCATCACCGGTGGCCGCCACACCGTTGAAGATGCATGGGCGTACAGCAAGTTCGCTCGTGGCGTGCTCGGCACCGACGACATCGACTTCCGATCGCGCCCGCACTCCGCCGAGGAAGCTGCCTTCCTCGCGTCCCGCGTTGCGGGGACTGGCGTCGGCGTCACGTACCGCGACCTCGAGAAGGCGGGCTACGTGCTGCTCGTCGGTTTCGAGCCGGAGGACGAAAGCCCGATCGTGCACCTGCGTCTGCGGAAGGCAACGCGTGCAAAGACGCAGAAGGTTGCTGCGATTGCACCGTACGCATCGCTGGGACTCACGAAGCTCGACGCGCATCTCATTGCGACCGCGGCCGGCGACGAAGCCCGCGTGCTCGGTGCACTCGGTGCGGAGATCACCGAGAAGTTGAAGACCAATGCCGTGATTCTCGTCGGCGAGCGCCTGGCCACCGTGCCCGGTGCGTTCACTGCGGCCATCGCACTTGCGGAGAAGACCGGCGCGAAACTCGCGTGGATCCCTCGCCGTGCCGGCGACCGTGCCGCAGTTGAGGCCGGGTTGCTCCCGGGTCTGCTCCCCGGTGGCCGTCCGCTCGCGGACGCCCACGCGCGAAGTGAAGTTGCAACCGCATGGAACGTCCCGGCATCGGCACTTCCCACACAGGTCGGCCGCGACCTCGATGGCATCCTCGCGAATGCCGGCCAGTACTCGGCTGCAGTGATCGGCGCATTCGATCCGAACGACACGATCAACCCGCAGCAGGCGCTCGCCGCACTCGGTGCGATCCCGTTCGTCGTCTCCCTTGAACAGCGTGTCAGTGCGGTCACCGAGGTCGCTCATGTCGTGCTTCCAGTCGCTCCCGTTGCGGAGAAGATCGGAACCTTCATCGACTGGGAAGGACGCGCTCGCTCCTTCCAACAGGCGTTGAAGAATGCGAATGCCATGACCGATGCTCGTGTGCTCGGCATGATCGCCGATGCGATGGACGTGTTCAGCGGCATGCAGACGGTGAATGAACTGCGTGGCGAGATCACGTCGCTCGCGGCATGGAACGGTGCACGCGCCGCGGCTCCGACTGCCACGGCTAGCGGTGCGCACGGCGTCACACTCGCGACCTGGAATCAGCTCATCGACAACGGTTCGATGCAGGATGGCGACCCATACCTCGCAGCAACCGCCCGACCTGCTGTCGCATACGTCAGCCAGAACACCGCCAACGGCATCGGCGTGAACACGGGTGACCTGATCAGGGTCAGCACCACCGCCGGCAGCATTGAAGTGCCGGTCGTGATCACGGTGATGGCCGACAGCACGGTGTGGCTGCCCACCAACAACGAGGGATCCGAGGTGCGCGCACAGCTCCACGCGGCACACGGCGCGTCGGTCACCATCAGCAAGGGAGGTGCCGCGTGATCAACCTGTTTGCTGAAGCCCAGGGCGACCTTTCCATCTTCGGAAAGGATCCGATCGGGATCGTCATCTTCAAGGTGGTCTTCATCTTCGCCCTGTTGGTGGTGTTCACGCTCTTCAACATTTGGTTCGAACGCCGCGCTGTGTCATGGATGCAGATGCGCATCGGTCCGAACCGCGTCGGCCCGCAGGGTCTGCTGCAGTCGCTCGCCGATGGTATGAAGCTCGCCTTCAAGGAGGAGATCATTCCGAAGGCCGCGGATCTGCCGGTCTACATCCTTGCGCCGATCATCTCGGCCACGACCGCGTTCCTCACATTCGCGATCATTCCGCTCGGACCGGAAGTGAACCTCTTCGGCACCAAGACGCCGATGCAGCTCACGGACTTCCCGGTGGCAACCCTGTTCGCGCTCGCGATCGCTGCTATCGGTATCTACGGCATCGTGCTCGCCGGCTGGTCGTCGAACTCCACCTATGCACTGCTCGGCGGTCTTCGCTCGGCGGCCCAGATGATCTCGTACGAGATCCCGATGGGCCTCGCGTTCGTCACCGTCTTCCTCTACGCCGGCTCGGTCTCGACATCGCAGATCGTGACTGCGCAGGAGAAGACCTGGTACGTGCTGCTGCTCCTACCGTCGTTCCTCATCTACGTCACCGCGATGGTCGGCGAGACGAACCGCGCACCCTTCGACCTCCCAGAGGCCGAAGGCGAGCTCGTCGGCGGCTTCCACACCGAATACTCCTCGATGAAGTTCGCGCTCTTCTTCCTTGCCGAGTACGTGAACATGGTGAACGTGGCGGCCATCGCAACCACCCTGTTCCTCGGCGGCTGGCGCGCACCGTGGCCGATCTCGATGTGGGACAGCGCGAACTCCGGCTATTGGCCGCTGTTGTGGTTCGTCATCAAGATCCTGCTCTTCATGTTCCTCTTCATCTGGTTGCGCGGCACCCTGCCGCGCCTGCGCTACGACCAGTTCATGCGGTTCGGATGGAAGGTGCTGCTTCCGCTGTCGATCGCATGGATTGTTGTCGTCGCGTCGGTACGCGGATTCCGGAACAACTTCCAGTTCGACACCAGCAGCACGTTGACTCGCATTGGTCTTCCGATCGCCGTCGCTCTGCTCGTCTGGACGGTTGTCGACGAACTCCGCGCGCGCGGAAAGAAGAAGCAGGAAGCTAAGGCCGTGGAACTCCCGCCGTACGACGCGTTTGCAGGTGGACATCCGGTTCCGCCGTTGCCCGGTCAGAAGAAGCAAGGAGCCTGACATGTACAAGTTCCTGCCACCGTTCCTCCGTGGCTTCGTTGTGACCTTCTCGGAGATGTTCCGGAAGCCGAACACGCAGTTCTATCCGGAGGTCAAGGATCCGGTGCAGCCGCGTTTCCACGGCCGACACCAGCTCAACCGACATGCCGACGGTCTGGAGAAGTGCGTCGGGTGCGAGCTCTGCGCATGGGCGTGCCCTGCCGACGCGATCTTCGTCGAGGGCGCGGACAACACCGAGACCGAGCGCTACTCGCCCGGAGAGCGCTACGGCCGGGTGTACCAGATCAACTATCTCCGCTGCATCTTCTGCGGTCTCTGCATCGAGGCCTGCCCGACACGTGCGCTCACGATGACGAACGAGTACGAGCTCGCCGACGACAACCGCGAGAAGCTCATCTTCGAGAAGCAGGATCTCCTCGGCCCACTGCTGCCCGGCATGGTTCCGGCTCCGCATTCGATGGTGGAGGGCACCACCGAACGCGACTACTACCTCGGCAATGTCACCGGCGCGACTGAGGCGCAGCAGCGCGAAGTCGCGGACAAGGAGGCGAACGTCTGATGGCCGTCGCATTCTGGATCTGTGCCGTGCTCGCCGTCATCGGCGCGCTCGGCATGGTGCTCTCCCAAAAGGCGGTGCACTCCGCGCTGTGGGTGGCGAACACGATGATCAATCTTGCGGTGCTCTACGCACTGCTCGAGGCGACCTTCCTTTCGATGGTGCAGATCATCGTCTACACCGGCGCAGTCATGATGCTCTTCCTGTTCGTGCTGATGATCGTCGGTGTCGACACAAGTGATTCGCTCGTCGAGACCATTAAGGGCCAGCGAGCTGTTGCGATCCTCGTCGCTCTTGCACTTGCAAGTGTGATGATCGCGGCGATCGGTGGCTCCACCACCGGTGACGCGGGACTATCCGCGGCGAATGCCGAATGGGGTGGCAACCTGCAAGGGCTTGCTGCTCTCATCTTCGGTCGATACCTGCTCGCATTCGAAGTCACGTCGGCACTGCTCATCACCGCTGCTATCGGCGCCATGGTGCTCGCGCATACTGAGCACTTCAGGACGCCGGCCACGCAGCGCGAGCTTTCGATCGCCCGCTTCAAGGGCAACGGTCACAAGGGCTCGCTGCCTGCATCCGGTACGTACGCGCGGCATAACGCCGTTGACACCCCCGCGCTGCTGCCCGACGGGACGATGGCGGAGAACTCGGTGCCGAAGCCGCTCGCGGCGCGCGGCGCGCTGCGTCAGATCGACGTCAACGACACCGAGACGGTCAAGGCGCTTGCTGCCGGCGAGGCAGTCGTCACGAACCCGGGAGATGAAGCATGAGCACCAACGCGTTCGTGATCCTCTCCGCAATCCTGTTCTCGATCGGTGCAGTGGGTGTGCTCACCCGCCGCAATGCGATCGTTGCGTTCATGTCCGTGGAAATGATGCTCAACGCCGCGAATCTGGCATTCGTCGCGTACGCCCATTCCAACGGTGACCTCACCGGCCAGGTCGTCGCGTTCTTCGTGATGGTCGTCGCCGCTGCTGAAGTCGTCGTCGGTCTGGCGATCATCATGACGATCTTCAGGTCGCGTCATTCGGCCTCGATCGACGACGTCAGCCTGCTGAAGTACTAGGAGCGGTAATGCATAGCGAACTGACGGCAGCAACGGGCTTCGCAAGCCTCGCCTGGCTGCTCATCGCCCTGCCGCTCGCAGGTGCTGCCATCCTGCTCCTTGCGGGCAAGCGCGCGAACGCCTGGGGGCACCTCCTCGGTACCGCGGCGTCACTCGGCTCTTTCGTCGTTGGCATCGGCCTGCTGTTCGACATGCTGGGCAAGGATGCCGAGCAGCGCGGTTCGATCATCGCGCTCTGGGACTGGATCCTCGTCGGCACGTTCAAGGTGCCGGTGGCGCTACAACTCGACCAACTCTCGCTGTCCTTCGTGCTCCTCATCACCGGTGTCGGATCGTTGATCCACATCTACTCGATCGGCTACATGGAGCACGACCACAACCGGCGGAAGTTCTTCGGTTATCTCAATCTGTTCGTTGCGGCGATGCTCACGCTCGTGTTGGCTGACAACTACCTGCTCCTCTATGTGGGCTGGGAGGGTGTGGGCCTGGCGTCCTATCTCCTCATCGGCTTCTGGATGCACAAGCCGAGCGCCGCAACCGCCGCGAAGAAGGCATTCGTCGTCAACCGTGTCGGCGACATCGGCCTCTCGCTCGCGATCATGCTCATGTTCACGACCATCGGAACGGTCACGTTCCGAGGCGTTGCCGAACAGGCATCCAATGTTTCTGAGAACACGCTCACACTCATCGGCCTCGCCCTGCTGCTGGCAGCGTGCGGCAAGTCCGCACAGTTCCCGCTGCAGTCGTGGTTGCTCGACGCGATGGAGGGCCCGACGCCTGTGTCGGCACTCATCCACGCGGCAACCATGGTCACGGCTGGCGTGTATCTCATTTCGCGTTCGCACGCGATCTACGACCTTGCGCCGAATGCGCAGCTCGCAGTCGTGATCATCGGCGGCATCACGCTCCTCATGGGTGCATTCATCGGTACCGCGAAGGACGACATCAAGAAGGCGCTCGCCGGCTCGACCATGTCGCAAATCGGCTACATGATCCTCGGCGCCGGTCTCGGTCCGGTGGGATATGTGTTCGCGCTGTTCCACCTCATCACGCACGGCTTCTTCAAGGCCGGTATGTTCCTCGGCGCTGGCAGTGTCATGCACGGCATGCACGACGACGTGAACATGCGCCACTACGGCGCACTGCGCAAGAGCATGGCGATCACGTATGTCACCTTCGGACTCGGCTACCTCGCGATCCTCGGCATCCCACCGTTCGCCGGCTTCTGGTCGAAGGACGAGATCATCAAGGCGGCGTTCCACCAGGGAACGTTGATCGGGCTCGTCACACTCGTTGGTGCTGGTGTCACCGCCTTCTACATGACACGGCTCATGGCGATGACCTTCTTCGGCACCGCTCGCTGGCAGGACGGCGTGCACCCGCACGAGTCCCCGAGGACCATGACAGTTCCCATGATCATCCTCAGTATCGGCTCCGCGTTCGGCGGCATGTTGTTGCTTTTCGTCGCGAACATCGAATCGTGGCTGGAGCCGGTGGTCGGATTCGCCGAGGCGGACAAGGCTCCGAGTGCAGCGGTGCTCATGCCCACCACGGTCGCGATCGTTCTCATTGGCGCATACATCGGCTTCCGCAAGTACGCGCTGCAAGCGGTCCC
>CAXBQV010000082.1:0-8045 GCA_963978265.1 uncultured bacterium
GCACCTCCTCCCACGTGCGGACGGGCCGCTGGCCCTTGGCGAGGTAGTAACGGATGTCGTCGAAGCGGATGTTGTCGAGGTCGGTGGTGGCCCAGTGCGTGGGCATCGGCAGGCCGGCGAAGATCTGGAGCGCCTTCTGGCGGAACTCGCGGATCCACTCCTCTTCGCCCTTCACCTTGGAGATGTAGTCGATGACGCCGGGGTTCAGCCCGACGCCGGCGTCGTACGCGTAGTCCTCGGCGTACTTGAAGTCGCCCTTCGAGCGGTCGACGGCGATCGCTTCGCGCTGGGCGAGGTTTTCGTCGGTTTCGGCCATGGCCTTAGCGACGTGCAGCAGGGCCTTCGACGGGATGCAGCCGTAGTTCAGGCATTCGCCCCCGAGCTTATCGCGATCGACGACGATGGAGCGCTTGCCGAGCTGGCCGAGCTTGATGGCAGCGACGTATCCGCCCGGTCCGCCGCCGATCACCAGGGTGGTGACATGGAGTCGCTTCATCGCTCCACGCCCTGATCAAGGATTTCGCGCAGTTTCGCGCCGCAGAAGAAGCCTTGGCATCGCCCGTTCTGCGCCCGCGTTCGACGTCGCAGACCGTTGAGGTCGTGGGCCGGAACCGTTGCCTGCAATGCATCACGGATCTCCCCCATCGTCACGCGTTCACAGAAACAGATGATGTCGCCGTAGGCGGGATCGGCGGCGATGCGATCCTCGTCCGCATACGGGCGCATGCCCGACTCTCCGAGGTACGGCATCGTCGGAGGTGCAGGCAGTTGCGTCTTCTCCGTGCACTGCAGACCTGCCGAGCGAAGCATGGTGACGACATGTTCCGCAATCGCCATAGACGCCGTCACACCGGTGGAACGAATGCAGCCCGCAACGAGATAGCGGTCGTCGAGCTCGATCACGAAATCGCTGCGGTCGCTTGCAGCCCTGAGGCCCGCATAGGTGGTCGTCACTTCTTCATCGAGCAGCGTCGGCATGAGTTGCCGGCCCTTGGCGAGCAGGAATTCGAACCCTGCCTCGGTTGTGGCGGTGTCGAGGCGATCTTGCATGTCCTCCGCAGTCGGGCCGAGCATCACATTGCCGTAGATCGTGGGACTGATGAGCACGCCTTTCCCGACCTTGCTGGGAACCGGCAACACGATGACGGGAACCTTGGGTCGGGCGAGCTTGTCGAAAACGAAGAGTTCGCCTCTCCGCGGATGGAGCGTGAACCGATGGTGGCCGAACATTGCGTCGACGACGTCTCCTCCGAGACCGGCCGCGTTCACGATCCATGTGGCAGCGACGTCCCCGGCGGTCGTGTGCAGTGTCGAACGGTCCTCGGCAACGCCTGTCACGCGCGCGCTCAGGTGCAGCACCACACCGCGGTTCACGGCGTCAGTGGCCAGCGCAAGCACTGCTCCCCAGGAATCGATGACGGACTCGTCGGGAACTTCCAAGCCGCCCCGTGCACCCGGTCCCAGGTCCGGCACGGTTGCGTAGACCTGCGCGGCATCGACGAGGCGCGTCGACGAGTAGCCGTTCGCGCGTGCCTTCTCAGCAAGCGTCGGGAGCGTCTGCAGTTGTTCCTCGTCCCACGCCACGAGGAGCGCGCCCGTACGATCAACTGCCACCTGCGTTCGCTGCGCGAAGTCGCACCACAGTTCGTAGCCTCGACGGACGAGTTTCGATTCGAGTGTGCCCGGCGTCGCATCGAACCCGGTATGCAGGATTGCAGTGCTCGCCTTGCTCGTCGCATCGCCGACGTCGTTCCGTGCCTCGATGAGCGCAACGCGAAGGTTGTAGCCGGCCAACTCCCGTGCGATCGCACACCCCACGACACCCGCACCGATGACAGCGACGTCGTACTCGGTACTCATGCGCCACTCACCAACATGCGGTCGACGGCACCCCGCCACTCCGAACGGAACGAATCCGCACGGTCGCGCGACCATGCAGGTTCAAACGTGTGTTCAGGCTTCCACGCAACCACCGCGTCAGCGAGGGTCAACGAAGGCTCGATTGACATGCGGGCAAGTGCCACGGCGCCAAGTGGCGTGGCATGGGCTGTGGGATAGACATCGATCGGAATTTGCAGCAGATCGGCGACCGACTGCATGAACACCGCACTGCGAGTGAGCCCGCCGTCCACTCGCATCCGCGTCAATGGCGAGGCCATATCGGTCGAAACAAGGTCGGCCAATTCGGCAACCTGTGCAGCCAATCCCTGGATCACCGCAGTGACAAGATCGGCCCGAGTGCTTCCGAGCGACATCCCTTGAAAGGATGCAGTCGCGTCAGGACGCCACCACGGAGCTGCGAGCCCTGCGAGCGCTGGCACGCACAACACCCCGTGTGCGTCGTCGGATGCGATGGCGTCGATTTCCTGCGAGCCAGCGAGCATCCCGGTGTCCTGTAGCCAACGAATCGCGGAGGCGGCTGTGAATACCTGCCCGTCACTGCAATAGGAGGTGACATCACGCACTCGCCAAGCGACGGACACGGTCAAGCCGTTTCGCGACCTCACCGGATCCGCACCGAGATTCGCGAGGAGGAATGCTCCGGTTCCGAACGTGCACTTTGCCTGCCCGGCATCAAGGCAGGACTCGGCGAGGAGTGCAGCCTGTTGATCAACAACGAGACCGCCGACCGGAATCGCACCGCCGAATTCGCCGGTGGTGCCGACGATCTCGTCGTTTGCCGCAATCCGGGGCATGCGCTCACCTTGCAAACCGAACAGACGGAGGAGTTGATCGTCGTAGGCGACGGAATCGAGATCCGTGACAAGCGACCTGCTGGCTGTTGAGGCGTCCGTAACGAAGGAACCGGTGAGTCGATGCAGAATCCAGGCGTCGGAAGTCGTCACCACTCCCGACGTCGTCAGATGCTTCCGAATCCAAGACAACTTCGGCGCGGAGAAGTACGGATCCAGAACCAAACCGGTTCTCCCGGCTATCGCCTCCGCATGGGGCCGCAGCTCATCCGTGATCGACTGCGCACGACCGTCCTGCCAGACGATCAACGGCGTCAGGGGTCGGCCGGAGTCCGGATCCCACGCAAGGACGGTCTCACCCTGGTTCGTCAGCGACACCGCATCGATGGGGACTCCTGCTTCGTCGACCGCACGATGCGCAGCGACGAGCACCGAATCCATGAGTTCGATCGGGTCCTGCTCGACGATGCCACCCGGGCGATACTCCGGCCGGATCGGGACTTCAGCGATCGACAGCACCCGATCAGCGGCATCCACGACAACGGCCTTTGTGCCGGACGTTCCCTGGTCGATCGCAAGTACGTTCACCGTCGTCGGCCCCAGCGCTCGATCAGCCAGTCGTGTCGAAGAAGACGTTCTTCGTCTCGGTGAACGCATCGAGCGCATCCGGGCCGAGTTCACGACCGAGTCCGGATTGCTTGTACCCACCGAACGGTGTCCAGTAGCGCACGGATGAGTGGGAGTTGACCGAAAGGTTGCCCGAATCAACACCGCGCGCAACACGCACAGCGCGGCCGAGATCCTTCGTCCAGATCGAGCCCGAAAGACCGTAGATGCTGTCGTTCGCGATGCGAATTGCGTCCGCCTCGTCCGTGAAGCGCATCACCGACACCACCGGACCGAAGATCTCCTCAGTGAACTGGCGGTCAGCGCGTTCGGCGATGAGCACCTTCGGGGGCATCCAGTAACCGGGACCACTGGGGCACGAACCTTCGAACGCAACGGTCGCGTCGGTGAGGTACGACGACACCGTTTCGAAGTGGTGCTTCGTGATGAGTGGGCCCATCTCCGAGGCATCGTCAAGCGGGTTGATGACCTTCACGCCCTTGACGGCGACCTCGAAACGTTCCATGAAGGTGTCGAACACGGACGCCTGCACAAGAATGCGAGACCGCGCACAGCAGTCCTGTCCGGCATTGTCGAAGACTCCGTACGGCGCAGTTGCCGCTGCCCGCTCGATATCGCTGTCGGCGAAGATGATGTTCGCGGACTTGCCGCCGAGTTCCAGCGTGACCGGCTTCACCTGATCTGCCGCGCCGCGCATGATCTGCTTGCCGACATCGGTGGAACCGGTGAAGACGAGTTTGCGCACAAGCGGATGCTCGACAAAACGGTTTCCGACAACCGAACCCTTGCCGGTGATGACGTTGAACACGCCCTCCGGAATACCGGCCTCGAGCGCCAGTTCTGCCAGACGCATTGCCGTGAGCGGCGTGACCTCGGCAGGTTTCAGCACGACAGTGTTGCCTGCGGCGAGCGCCGGCGCGAATCCCCAGCCCGCAATCGGCATCGGGAAGTTCCACGGCACGATGATGCCGATGACGCCCAGCGGTTCCTTGAACGTCACGTCCATCCCGTTCGCAACCGGGATCTGCAGACCGAAGAGTCGCTCGGGCGCTGCCGCGTAGTAGTTCAGCACGTCCCGGACGTTGCCCGCCTCCCAACGGGCATTGCCGATGGTGTGCCCGGAGTTCGCAACTTCGAGTTGCGCGAGCTCCTCGTTGTGTGCGTCGACGACAGCTGCGAATCGGCGCAGCAACTTCGCGCGATCGCCCGGAGCCACGGTGCGCCAGGTTTGAAAAGCCTTGTCCGCCTTGGCGATGATCGCATCGACTTCCTCGACGGACGACGAGTGCACCTCGCGGATCGGCTGTTCGGTTGCAGGGTTGATGACGGTGAACGTCGAGCCCATGAGTCAGATCCCTTACATGCGTTCGAAGGAACGGAAGCGTTCCCAATCGGTGACGGCGCGATTGAACGCGTCGACTTCGACTTCTGCCATATGACCGTAGTGCTTCTGCACATCGGCACCAAACGCCTCGCGTACCCAGGCACTGTGCACCCAGAGTTCGCGTGCCTCGGCGAGCGTTGTGGGAACGCGCTCCGCATTCGCGGCGTAGGCGTTGCCGCCGAATGCCGGTTCGAGCGCCATCTTCTTGTTGATGCCGTCGATGCCGGCCGCAATGATGCCGGCGACGGCGAGGTACGGATTCACGTCTCCACCGGGAACGCGGTTCTCAAGGCGCAACGATGGACCATGACCGACGAGGCGGAAGGCACAGGTGCGATTGTCGCGTCCCCACTTGATGGCGGTCGGCGCGAACGTGCCGGGCTGGTAGCGCTTGTACGAGTTGATGTTCGGCGCATACAGCATCGTGAGTTCGCGCATGTGTGCGATCTGGCCGGCGATGAACTGCCGACCGAGGTCGGACATGCCGTGTTCCGTGTCGGTGCTGTCCGCCATGACGAGCTCGTCATTGAGGCCGCGGAACGACAGGTGGATGTGGCAGGAATTGCCTTCCCGTTCGTTGTACTTCGCCATGAACGTGAGCGACTTGCCGTGCTGGCTGGCAATCTCCTTGGCACCGGTCTTGTAGATGACGTGGTTGTCACAGGTGGTCTGCGCATCGGAGTACCGGAATGCGATCTCGTGTTGGCCGAAGTTGCACTCGCCCTTCGCGGATTCAACCGTCATGCCGGCGGCATCCATCGCCAGCCGGATGTCCCGCAGCAGCGGCTCGACACGAGCTGACCCGATCATCGAGTAGTCGACGTTGTATCGATTGGCGGGGGTCATGCCCAGGTAGTGGTTGTCCCATGCGTCTTCATAGGTGTCCTCGAAGACGATGAACTCCAACTCGGTGCCGCAGAGTGCGATCATCCCCATGTCCTTGAGCGCACTGAGTTGACGCTGCAGGACTTGTCGGGGTGAGACTGAAATGCCGGCATCGTGGTGGCCAAGGAGATCGGCGATCACGAGTGCGGAGCCGGGTCGCCACGTCGTGTACCGAAGCGTGCTCATGTCGCAGCGCATGAGCATGTCGCCGTATCCCGTGTCCCACGACGAGACGTCGTAGCCGGCCACCGTGTTCATATCGATGTCGACGGCAAGCAAGTAGTTGCAGCCCTCAGCTCCATGGCCCACGACTTCGCTCAGGAAGAACGGTGCATGGATGAACTTCGCCTGCAGGCGGCCCTGCATGTCAGTGAAGGCAACGACAACGGTGTCGATACGGCCTTCGGCGATATCCCTGCTCAGCTGATCCAGCGACAGCGACGTGGGCATGACGGCTCCAATCGATTGGTTACCCCCGAGTTTGCCGCACTTGCTGTGAGCGTGGAATGCCACTCATCGCCTATTCCCGCCTGCATGAGCGTGTGCAGGACGCAACCAGCGAGCCGGTGACACCTACTCGCGGGAAATCGACCACTCATCCCGCAGGTCCACCGCTTGCAGATACGCGCGCTGTCGCGCAAGCGGCGGACTTACGAAGTGCCGGTCCCCCCGCCACACTTTTCGGCATGTCGGGTACTAGGTCCCGAGTTGGAGGGAAACGTGTCACAACACCTCAGCGATGACGAGCGCAGGCTCGCAGAGCTCGGTTACAAACAGGAACTCAACCGCAGTTGGTCGAGCTTCTCGAATTTCGCCATTTCGTTCTCGATCATCTCCATCCTGGCAGGCTGCTTCACGACGTTCGCTCAGGCGTGGAACAACGGCGGTCCGATCGCAATCTCGATCGGCTGGCCGGTAATTTCGGCGTTCATCCTGATTATCGGGTTCACGATGTCGGAGCTCGCATCTGCGTACCCGACGTCCGGTGGCATCTACTGGTGGGCCTCACGGCTCGGTGGTCCGAAGGCCGGTTACTACACCGGTTGGCTGAACCTCATCGGACTGCTGGCGGTCGTGGCATCAGTCGCGTACGGCACTGCGACGTTCCTCAACATCCTCATTGACTCGTTCTCGGATACCTACGCGACCACGTTCCTCGGCGGCGACTACCTCAAGCAGCAGTTCTTCTGGTTCTTCATGATCCTGGTGCTCGTCACGCTCATCAATATCTTCAGCGGTCACCTGCTCGCGGTCATCAACAACATCTCGGTGTGGTGGCACGTGTTCGGTGCGGCAATCGTCATCCTGGTGCTGTTCTTCACGCCGGACAGCCATCAGTCGCTCTCGTGGATCTTCACGACCCGCATCAACAACAGCGGATTCGGTGACGGCTCATACTGGTTCTACGTCCTGCCGCTGGGCTTCCTGCTCACGCAGTACACGATCACCGGCTTCGACGCATCTGCTCACCTTGCCGAGGAGACGCAGGGTGCTCATATGTCTGCGGCCCGCGGCATCTGGCAATCGATCTTCTACTCCGCAATCGGCGGCTGGATCCTGCTGCTGTCGTTCCTGTGGGCGGCTACCAAGGTTGATGTGATCAACTCATTTGATCCGGCAGTCAATCCGTACGGCGGAGGATCAGTCATCACGATCTTCTGGACCGCGCTGACGCCGACCATGTTCAAACTGGTGATGTTCATCGCAACCGCCGGCCAGATCTTCTGCACGACTGCTTGTTTGACGTCGTCGTCACGCATGATGTTCGCGTTCAGCCGCGACGGCGCTGTGCCAGGTCATGCCCGGTTGGCGCGAGTGAACCAGCACCGCGTTCCGGTCAACGGTGTGCTCGCATCCTCGGTGATCGCGTTCATCATCACGTTGCCCGCACTGTGGAAGTCGCCGTCGGGTGCGCCGACTGCCTTCTACGCCGTCGTGTCGGTGGCAGTGATCGGCCTGTACCTCGCGTTCGCCATCCCGATCTTCCTTCGCTGGAAGAACGCGGACAAGTTCACGCCAGGTGAATGGACACTTGGCAACAAGTACAAGTGGATGAACCCGATCGCGTTCCTCGAGATCGCCATCATCTCGATCTACTTCATCCTGCCGTTCGCGCCCGCGGGCGTGCCCAAGCGCATCGTCGACAGGCTGCACGCCGAACTCATCAAGGCCGCCAACGACACCGAAGTGAAAGACCGCCTCATCGCCAACGGCATGGATTTTGTGGGTGGCACACCTGCACAACTGGCGGACACCGTCAAGCGCGACTACGCCAAGTGGAGTAAGCTGATCAAGGAAACGGGTCTGAAGGCGGACTGATCACTGCTTCTCACTCTTTCTTCAGCCCCGCCTTTTCGATGACCTTGGCGTAACGCGCGGTTTCGTTGCGAACCAGCTGCTCGAATTCCGTGGCGCTGCCAGGCCAGGGGTCCACGCCCTGCGCGGACAGGCGCTCC
>CAXBQV010000083.1:0-7739 GCA_963978265.1 uncultured bacterium
CAAGTGGAAACGTTTCCGCCCTTGGAACGATTAACTCTGGAACTTGGGCTGGAACTACCGTAGCGGTTCTTCACGGCGCGTACGAGTCGGAGCCGCGTGTGACGGTCACCTTCGATGTGCAGCACGACGTCCACCAGATGTTCGAGCACTCGCGGCCCTGCGATGGAACCCTCTTTGGTGACATGCCCGACGAGCACGGTTGCCATGCCGCGTTCCTTCGCGACCTTGATGAGCGCTGCCGCAACTTCTCGAATCTGCGTGATGCCACCGGGCTGACCGTCGACTTCTGCAGACGCGATGGTCTGTACAGAATCGACGATGAGCACACCCGGATCGACCTGCTCGATGTGTCCGAGCACTGTTGCAAGATCGGTTTCCGCGGCAAGGAAGAGTGAATCGACGATTGCATCGACACGCGCAGCGCGCAATCTGACTTGCGCCGCCGACTCCTCTGCGGTGACATAGAGCGCGCGACCGTGCGTGCGTGCCGCCTGCGCTGCAACTTCGATGAGCAGCGTCGACTTCCCGATGCCGGGTTCACCGGCCATCAGGACGACAGCCCCGGGCACGAGACCACCTCCGAGCACCCGATCGAGTTCGGCGATGCCAGTACTGCGTGCTGCTGCAGCCGTGACGTCAATGCTGCCGATCGGCACCGCCGGCGTCGTCACGTGAGCAGCAGTCACCGTGCGTGCTTTCACACTGCCGACTTCCTCGACCGTGCCCCATGCCTGGCACTCACCACAGCGACCGACCCACTTCGCAGTGGTCCAACCGCATTCCGCACAGCGGTATTGCGCTGTCACCTTGGCCATGGCGGCACGGTATCGCTCCGGTGCGACAAACGGTCCGATCTGAGAAGTTGCTGTGTATCCGCGGGGGAATGGCGTCGATGCCCGTCGACCGACGGCTACCGTTTGTCCCGTGATGACCCCGACCAAGAACGACGTTGCATCCGTCGTCGATTTCTCGGTGCTCGTCACACTCGATCCACAGATCTCGGCGGTCTCGATTCGTGACGCCCTCGTCGTCGCGCAGTCGCGACCCGAACCGGCACCGCCCACCATCGAATCCTTCGTGCTGCTTTCACACGCCCGGGCAGAGGCATGGCGGCAGTTGCGCGCTCGCGGGCTTCACGCCGACACGACACCGAACGTCCAGATCGACGCCGATCCGCTGGAGGCCCTGAGCCCGCTCGAGCGGACGATCCTCTACCTGTGCATGCGGCGGGACTTCACGTACGAAGACATCGCCTACATCACCGATCTCTCGGTGAAGCAGGTGAAGAAGATGCGCAAGCGAGCCGCCGTTTCTTTCATCCGCGCAGTCACAAGCCTTGCATTGGCAATGGATCTCACGCCATGTCCGGTCCGCGACCAGATCGCTGCACAAGGGGCTGGCATGCTGACGCGGAAGGACATCGACACGCTTACCCTGCATGCAGCCGAATGCAGCATCTGTGTCGACTGGCTGCGTCGTGCCGATGAGCATGCGGTGAAGGGGTACGCGTTTCTTGCGGCTCCGGACAGTACGCAGGTCGACGCAGTGCTGCAGTCACTCGCTCATGTCAGTGCCGAGGAGCGCGAACGCATTGTGAAGCGCGCGGGACGCTTGCGCAGGGATGGGCGGCCCCCACGTGCGGAGTGGTGGGACCGCGATCCGCGCGGCTTCATCAACCGTGCGATCGCCATGGGGATCGCGTCGGTCGCGTTCCTGCTGGCCGGTCTCTTGCTGTTGTCGCGCTGACGGCTACAGATTCGCCTCGGTCGCCGGATGGCTGCCGAGGGAGAGCATCACCTTGCGCACCTGCTTGGGATCGCGGGTCTTCTTCGCGATCTCCCGAGCGGTATTGAGCATTTCGATCCGTGCTTCGCAATGCTTCACCAGCACTGCGTACGCCTTGGGCCCCATCAGTTCGATGAGCGTGTTCTTCTCGCTGACGTACACCGGCTCCGATGCCGTGTGCGCGTCGGTGTTCGAGGAGCAGTACCAGTGCAGGTCGTGACCACCGGGACCCCAGCCCGAACGCTGATACTCCTCGATGGTGATGATGAGTTTCTTCTCGCCGTCTTCATAAGTGCGCCAGTTGTAGTCACGACGGATCGGCAACTGCCAGCACACTTCCGGCTTCGTCTCGATGATGGTGGTCTTCTGTCGCGCTGCTTCATGATGCAGTGCACAGCCGCCGCCGGCCGGCCAGTCGACCGGATTCAGGAAGATGCAACCGTTCTTGTACACGCGGGTCTTGCGATCGCCGTCCTCGTCGACCTCGATCCAATTGCCGTTCTGGCCCTTCGCGTGGTTCGCCCAGGTTTCGGGCGTCAGCAGCTTCACGAACTTCGCAACGCGGCGTTCGTCCGACTTCTCGGTGAAATGTGCACCGTCGGCACAGCAGCCGTATTGCGGGAAGCCCTTCTTGATACCGCCGCAGCCGTTGCCCCAGATGCAATGCCAATTCGACGTCAGCCACGTAAGGTCACAACGAAGGATGTTCTCGTCGTCTGCAGGGTCTTCGAATTCCACGTAGAAGCGGGCGAAGTCTTGTTTCAGCTCGGTCACGTTCGAACAATAGTTGGAATTCAGCGCAACGCCGAACGCAACTGCTCCGTGGTGATCGGCCATGAACCGACGACGAGGTCGTCGACCTTGATCACCGGAATGCGGTCCCAGAACTCATCGGCGAGCGCCGGGTCGTCGAGGATTGAGACCTCTTCCCACGTCATGCCCAATTCGCCGCAGACCTCGGCCAGGATCACGCGCGCATCGTCGCAGAGATGGCAGCCGGGCTTACCCAATAACGTGATCTTCACAGTTGCGACAACTCCGCTCCACGATCGCGGCACGCGATCTGACCGGCGATCAACGTGTCACGCAAGCCGAGTTCCTCGAACTTCGCAATGGCAGCAGCGGTGGTTCCGCCGGGCGATGTGACGTTGATGCGCAATTGCTCAGGGGTTTCCCCAGTCCGCTTGATGAGCTCGGCGGAGCCGATAAGTGTCTGCAGCGCCAACGCGGTGGCGAGCTCGCGATCGAGCCCGAGTGCGACGCCGCCGTCGATGAAGGACTCCATGACGTAGTAGTAGAACGCTGGGCCCGAGCCGTGCATCGATGTCATCGCGTCCTGCAGAGCCTCGGGGATGATGACCGTCTTCCCCACAGTGGCGAGGATCGCCCTGGCGGCACCGAGGTCGTCATCGGTGGCGTACGTGCCCTTGCTGAATGCCGTCATGCCTTCGCCAACGAGTGCAGGAGTATTCGGCATGCAACGGATGCAATGTGCTCCCGGAAGCAGTCGTTCCATGGTGGCGAGGGTCTTGCCGGCGGCAATCGAAATGACCACGGCTCCCGTCCGCAGGTGCGGCCGCATGGCGATGAGTGCCTCGTCGAATCCTTGGGGTTTCACCGCAATGATGACAGTGTCGGCCTCGGCCACGCCGTCCTCGAGACCGATGACGCGGACGTGGTGTCTGCGCGCGAGATCGGCGCTTCGTTCGGGGAGCTTCTCGACGACGACGATGTCGTTGGGGTGGGTGCCGGCAGCGATCATGCCCGAGAGAATCGCTTCACCCATTTTGCCGCCGCCGATGAACGTCGTCGTCATAGTGACCCCTTCCGGACTGCTGTGCAGAGCGTAGGCGCAGACCCCCGATCACCGCTTTCGCAGTACCAATTGCCGCACTCGTCGCCAATCGGACGATCCACGCGCATGGGCCCCGTGGGCGTCTGCGGCCGACACCTAGACTTCACCCACCCGATAACCGGGCCCAGTCCACGGCAACCCAGTGCCGGGATCCCTAGGAGGAACCATGTCGAGTCTGCTTGCGGCCGGCATCACGCTCGAAGGCAGCAACTACACCGCTGTCATCGTCGTAGCCCTGATTGCCATCGCCGCCCTCGGTGTCGCGGGCATCCTTGTCAAGGAAGTGCTCGCTGCCGATGAAGGCACCGAGAACATGCAGAAGATTGCAGGTGCGGTGCAGGAGGGCGCTGCCGCGTACCTCAACCGTCAGTTCCGCACCCTCGGGGTATTTGCGGTCCTTGTCTTCTTCCTCCTCTTCCTCCTGCCCGCTGACAGCTGGTCACAGAGCATCGGTCGTTCGCTGTTCTTCCTCGTCGGCGCATCGTTCTCCGCAATCACCGGCTACGTCGGCATGTCACTCGCAGTGCGCGGAAACGTCCGTGTAGCCGCTGCCGCTCGCGATCATGGCGAGCAGAAGGCGATGCGCATCGCGTTCCGCACCGGTGGTGTGGCGGGCATGTTCACCGTGGGTCTGGGTCTCCTCGGTGCATCCCTCGTCGTCCTCATCTATCGCGCCGATGCGCCGAAGGTCCTCGAAGGTTTCGGGTTCGGTGCGGCAATGCTCGCGATGTTCATGCGCGTCGGTGGTGGCATCTTCACGAAGGCTGCTGACGTCGGTGCGGATCTCGTCGGCAAGGTTGAACACAACATTCCCGAAGACGATCCCCGAAATGCAGCAACCATCGCGGACAACGTCGGTGACAACGTCGGCGATTGCGCAGGCATGGCTGCCGACCTCTTCGAGTCGTACGCGGTCACGCTTGTTGCAGCACTCATTCTCGGTAAGGCCGCATTCGGTGCCCTCGGTCTGGTATTCCCGCTCATCGTTCCGGCCATTGGTGTGGTCACCGCCGTCATCGGCATCTGGGCGGTTGCACCACGCGAGGGCGATCGCAATGGCATGGCTGCAATCAACCGCGGCTTCTTCATCTCTGCTGGCGTTTCAGCATTCCTCGTCGGCATCGCCACGTATGTGTTCCTCCCGGCCACGATGGTGATTGGCGAAGGCGCAGATGGCGTGGAAACGAATCCGCGCATGGTTGCGTTCGTTGCCGTCATCATCGGCATCGTGCTCGCGGCAGCGATTCAGGTACTCACTGGCTACTTCACCGAGACCAACCGCCGTCCGGTCGACGAGGTCGCGAAGTCGTCGCTGACCGGTCCGGCTACCGTGATCCTGTCCGGCTTCTCGCTCGGTCTTGAATCCGCTGTGTACTCGGCACTCCTCATCGGCTTCGCGGTGTACGCCGCATTTCTGCTCGGCGGTGCGTCGACGATCCTGTCGTTGTTCGCCATCGCCCTCGCGGGTACCGGTCTTCTCACCACCGTCGGCGTCATCGTGTCGATGGACACGTTCGGCCCGGTGTCGGACAACGCGCAGGGCATTGCCGAGATGTCGAAGGATGTGCACGGTGAAGGTGCGGCAGTTCTCACCAGCCTGGATGCCGTCGGCAACACTACGAAGGCGATCACCAAGGGCATCGCGATCGCAACGGCAGTGCTCGCTGCAACTGCGTTGTTCGGATCCTTCCGCGATGCGGTCACCACGGCGTCCTCGGAATTCGCCGATCAGGTCTCGCAACTGCCGGTGCTGGAGTCGCTGCAG
Organism: uncultured bacterium; assembly: GCA_963978265.1. GTDB lineage: Bacteria > Actinomycetota > Actinomycetes > S36-B12 > UBA5976 > JAKALQ01. The sequence continues at coordinate 5,406 of CAXBQV010000083.1, forward strand.
TACTACTCGATCCTCGACGTCGCCAATCCGTCAAACCTGCTCGGGCTCCTCATCGGCGCCTCGGTGGTATTCCTGTTCTCAGGGCTTGCGATCAACGCGGTGTCGCGCGCAGCAGGTGCAGTGATCCACGAAGTGCGTCGCCAATTCAACGACCATCCGGGCATCATGAACGGAACCGAACTCCCCGAGTACGGCAAGGTCGTCGACATCGTGACGATGGACTCATTGCGTGAACTCGCGACGCCGGGTCTGCTCGCGGTCACGACGCCGATTGCAGTCGGCTTCGGTCTCGGCATCGGTCCGCTCGGTGCGTTCCTCGCTGGCACCATCGCATCCGGCACCTTGATGGCGGTCATGCTGTCGAACTCGGGCGGTGCGTGGGATAACGCGAAGAAGTTCGTCGAAGACGGCCACTTCGGAGGCAAGTACTCGGAAGCACATGCGGCCACCGTTATCGGTGACACCGTTGGTGATCCGTTCAAGGACACCGCCGGCCCGGCGATCAATCCGCTCATCAAGGTGATGAACCTGGTGGCCCTGCTCATCGCTCCTGCAATCGTGAAGTTGCAGTTCATGGGCATGAGTGCCGTGTCGAATGCAATTGCGCTCGTCGCCGTCTTCGTGATCGTCGCGGCTGTGATGTTCTCGAAGAGCCGTCCGATGGCCGATCCTGCGGAAGAGATCGTTCACCCGATCGACTAGCCGCATGTGGCATGAAACGAAGGTCATGCGCGACAACCTGCTGAGGGTTGTCGCGCATGATGCTTTTCCCGCCGAAGGTGGGGCGCTCCCACATGATTTCGTCATGGGCGTCGGCGGTGCGTCGTCGACACTGCTCGACCTGACACCGCGTCGCAGAGTCGGTCGGGCACTCGACCTTGGCTGCGGCAGCGGTATCCAGGCATTGTTCGTCAATGCCGATCGGGTTGTCGCGACCGACATCGACATGCGCGCGCTTGAAGCAGCAGCGCGGAGTTTCCATCTCAGTGGATTCCGACGCATCGATGACCACACGTGGCGCGAGGGTGATCGGCTGCTCACCCTCGTGCAGGGATCACTGCTCGAACCTGTAAGAGACCAGCGGTTCGACCTGATCGTCTCCAATCCGCCGTTCGTGATCGGCGGAGCAGGACATGTGCATCGTGACTCACCATTCGAGGCCGACGGGCTCTCGCGTGAACTCCTCCGGCAATTGCCACGCCACCTCAATCCGAACGGCCTTGCCATCGTGCTGCTGAGTTGGTTGCAGGTCCGCGGAGAATCCTGGGAGGACCGCGTCTTGGGGTGGATTCCTGATGGAGTCGGCGCGTGGACAGCGCAACGGGAGTTCCTCAACGTTGACGAGTACGTCCAGGTCTGGGGCGACGATGCCGGTCTGGCAGACGCGGACCGACGCAGCTGGCGCTCGCGATTGCTCGACCTCGGCGCCGAGGGGATCGGCCTGGCCTGGCAGGTAGTCCTGCCCTACATCCGTGTGCTGTCGTCGGCGCGAGCCCAGCGCCATCCGGTTCCGGTCGGCCAACTCCTCGACGACGTCGATCTATGGCTGACCAGCCCGGTCGTGACCATCATCGAGCCACGGGCAACCCACGTGCAGGCGCTGCGCAGTGTGCTCGATCCGACGACCTACGCCGGCGATCTCGTCAACGACGGCCGGCCGAACCAGTACGAACACCTGCGTGTGCTCCTGATGCCACTGCTCTCCGGTGAGGTCCCCGTGCTGCTGATGCCGGGGAACCACGACGACCGGTCTGCCCTGCGGGCGGAGTTCCCCGAGCACCATGAGCTCGGAAAGGGACCGACGTGCGACTTCGCGATGAATGTGGGCGCGCTGCGACTCGTCGGCCTCGACAGCGGCCTCTGGTACGACGAGATCCTGACGCTCGATAAGAGTGTGCGAGGGCCGCTCGTGCGGATCGCCACCGAGGTGCCGCCGGCCACCTCGATGCGGAAGCCCATCATCGCCTCGTAGACGCTGCCGATGTGTTCGACGTCGAGGGCGCGGTACGAGAGGCGTTCGCCATCGAGGACCAGCAACTGTTCGAGGACGCGGTGGATGGTGCCGTCGGGGATGAGCGGCACGGCGATGGGGTCGGTGTCGGTGCGTCGGCGCGTCGCCATCGGCGGTCTGAGCCTGGGTCGTTGGTCGGTTCGGTGACTCCCTGAAGCTGGCACAGCGCCACCGCCGCTGGTACCCGGGGACTGGCGATTGAGCCGACGGGGTATATCTTAGCGATGAGATGCCAACACCGCCCGTCCGTCCTCCTTCTGACCCGCCGACGGCGACGGCACTCAAGCTCTTCGTGGTGCTGAATCGCGCACTCACGGCCATCC
>CAXBQV010000084.1:0-7451 GCA_963978265.1 uncultured bacterium
CCCATCGACCCCACTGATCCACGTCCGGGCCTCCATGGTCGTCGCAAAGGCAAACCTTTGCGCACGCATCAAAATGATCTCGTGCAGGATTTGCTGCCCAAGATCAGCGTGGATGTGTCGAAGACAGTCGATCTTGTCGTGCTCTTTGGTCATGAGCCAAAAGAGCTTTGGATTGAGATTGGCTTTGGCGGTGGTGAACATCTCGCCGCGGATGCGCGCAGTCTCTTCCGAATACCAGCGGAAGAATTCCGCGGCGTAATTCACTTCGGCGCGCGAATCCGGCAGCGCCTTGCCCATCTCCTGCGTGATGAGCGTGGCGATCTCCTCACGTCGTTCGATCATGAGCTCATAGGTCTTGCGCAGCACTTCACCTCGCGCACGTGGAGCAGTGGCTGCCCAGGACGGCCCAGCCGCGTGTGCGGCCGCCACGGCCGCGAGTCCGTCCCCGGCGTCTGCGTCGGGCACCTGGCACAGCTCGTCGTCTGTGGCCGGGTTGAGGACTGCAAAGGTCTTCCCCGTCTTCGCAGGGCCCCACACGCCGGCGATGAGGTTCTGGGTGGGCACGTTCTTCGACAAGCTGGTCATGGCTCCTCCTGGGGCAATCCTGACAGTGCGTGGAAGACCTCTGCGCCCTCGGGAGTGTGATGTCTGGCATCGGCCGCGCAGCGGCGGTGGTCGGTTGAGACCAGCCCAGACATCGCGTAACCTACGGTACCGTAAGTTAGGAGCTGGCATGGAGACACCCCGCCTTCGTGGCGTCCTCCACCTCATCACTGCGCCGATCGCCGTACTCGGCGGACTGGTCCTCGTCGTGCTCGGCGGCACCGTCACGGGCCGCATCTCCCTGGCCGTGTTCACGATCACCAGCGCGTTGCTGTTCTCGGGTTCGGCGCTCTACCACCGCGGCCGCTGGTCTCCGCGTACGAAGGAACTCCTGCGCCGCCTCGATCATTCGAACATCTTCCTCATCATCGCGGGCACGTACACACCGCTCTCGCTCATGCTGCTGAGCACCGAGGACGCCCGCAGCCTGCTCGGCTTCGTCTGGGTCGGCGCACTGCTGGGCGTCGCCATCCACAACTTCTGGGCGACCGCCCCGCGATACGTCTACGTCCCGATCTACATCGCACTCGGCTGGGCCGCCGTCGCCTACCTGCCGCAGTTCGCGGCAGCAAGCAAGCTCGTGCTCGGTTTCATCATCGCGGGAGGCGTGCTCTACACACTGGGTGCGCTTGTCTACGCATTCAAGTGGCCGCGGTTGAGCCCGACCTGGTTCGGATTCCACGAGCTGTTCCACGCATTCACCGTGCTTGCATTCGCCGCGCACTTCACCGCCATTTCGGTGACCCTCGCACAGATGCGGTAATCGATCAGTTATTGTCATCGGGTGTCGTTGTTCAGCCGCCTTGCCAAGTACGACACCTTCAGATCCTTCAAGCACCGCAACTACCGTCTGTTCTACGCCGGGAACCTGCTGTCGAACACCGGCAGCTGGATCCAACGAGTTGCGCAGGACTGGCTTGCACTTGAACTCACACACTCCGGGACCGCGCTCGGCATTGTGACAGCGCTGCAATTCGGTCCGGCAATTGTGTTTTCGCTGCACGGTGGCCGACTTGCCGATCGCTTCAGCAAACGACACCTCATCATCTGGACGAATCTCGTCAGCGCCGCAACCGCCGCCGTCATCGGCATGCTCGTGCTCACCGACACCATCACGATCAACTGGCTCTATCTGCTCGCGCTCGTCTCGGGGATTGCCGGTGCCATTCAGGCGCCCATCTGGCAGACATTCGTACATGACCTCGTCGGCGCCGACGATCTGCCGAATGCGATTGCGTTGAACTCGACGAACTTCAATATCGGTCGACTCATCGGCCCGGCTATCTCGGGCTACCTGATCTCGATTCTCGGCACTGGTCCGTCGTTCCTCCTGAACGCGGCAAGTTTCGCATTCTCGATCACCGCCCTCGCCGTCATGCGCGAGCACGAACTGTTCGCAGCACTGCGACCCGACGCCGATGCCGACGGCAGCATCCGCGCCGGATTGCGCTATCTGCGCACCAGACCCGACGTCATCACCGTCCTCATCCTCATCGCGATGTCCGGCACCTTCGGTTTGAACTACCAAATGTTCATGGCACTCATGGCGAAGCACGAGTTCAACCGAGCCGCCGACTCGTTCGGTCTCCTCGGCTCGGTGATGGCCATCGGTTCTGTTTCCGGAGCCCTGTACGTCGCGCGGCGCACCGAACGGCCAACAGCCGGGTTCGTCCATACCCTCGTGCTCGTCTTCGGAACGGTCACCATGGTCGCCAGCCTCGCCCCGACCTACGCCGTCTATATGGCCGCGCTCCCTTTCTGCGGCTTCACCGCGCTCACGATGCTGTCTTCCGCGAACGCCTACGTGCAGTCCACCACCGAGCCGGAATTCCGCGGCCGCGTGATGGGCGTCTACATGCTCGTCTTCATCGGCGGCACGCCCGTGGGCTCGCTCGTCGTGGGCTGGCTCGCCGAGGCAGTGAGCCCGCGGGCCTCGATGTTCGTGGGCGGCGGAATTGTGGTACTCGTCGCCTTAATAACAGCCTTAGTACCCATGCAGCGCCGCGTCGAGGTTGTTTAGCCTGCTGGTATGCGATTGACGGTCAGCAAACGCACGGACCTTGCCATCCGTGCCTGCCGCTACCTCCACGAGCACCAAGGGCGGGTTCCGGGCCGACAGGTCGCCGACGCCGTCGGCACCTCGGTCCCCTTCCTCAGCCAGGTCCTCACTCCCCTCGTCGCCGGCGGCTGGATCGATTCCCGCACCGGCCCCTCTGGCGGTTACCAACTGCGCAATTCCGGTGAGGAGCTCACGTTGCTCGAAGTCGTCCAGGCCGTCGAGGGTCCGATGGTCGACGGCCACTGCGTGCTCGACCACAGTGCGTGTGATCCCACGAACCCCTGCGTCATGCACACGATGTGGTCCGGCGCCCGCAAGGGACTCATGGAGTCACTGCGCGACGTCCGCGTCCTCGACTGATCAGCGCAGCACACCGAGGCCGAAGGTCATGGTGAACACGATTTCAACCATCCCGATGCGCTTCGGCGTCCATTCCAGCCGCGGCACCACGATCGATCGCAACAGCGCAGCTGCGGCGACTCCGACGAGCCACCAATAGTGCATGAGCAACACGACTGCGAGCAGTCCGAAGTGGAAGCCGACGGAAACGCGCATCCAAAGCGCCGAACCACGCTCGCGGATCATGGTCTTGACGTAGAACACGGTCCCTGCGGAATAGAGCGACACGATGCCGATCGCGCGCCAGGCGTGCTCCACGACGGCACGATCGGCACCGTCATACCCTGCGTGGAAGGCACCGAACCCGACCGCGAACGCCAGGACGATGCCGGCCAGATCGTTCAGCCAGGACCGCTCGTTTCGTTCGCGCACGAGATAGGCATTCAGCAGGAATGTCGGGCCGGCGACCGCAGCGATCCACCACAACTGCGGCTCGACGTTCAGCAGCGGCACGGCTCCGACGGCCGCAGCACCGCCGTAGACCATCAGTTGCGGTCGGTACTTCGACCAGCGCCTCGTCTTCATCGCGAGCGACCAGTAGAAATTCGCGCAGTAGGCAGCCAGCCAGGTGACGAGCAGCAGGAGGTGCAGCGGCCGCAGCGTGCCGAGCAGCGAACCCACGACGACCGGTGTGACGAGCATCGCCCACGCACCGTGCTGGTTCGGCACCCACGTGCTGCGCGCCATCTAGCGATCCCAGAAATCCGCGAGCACCTGCGCGGTGTACTCGGGCACGTCCTCGTTCGGACAATGTCCCGCGCCGGCAATGACCGTCGTCATAGCGCGAAGATCCGCCGCCATGCGGTCCTGCATCTCAAGCGGCCAGGCGTCATCGTTCGCGCCGTACACCACATGGGCGCGGATGCCGGTTGCGGCAACGTCCGGGACCAGCGAAGGCTCTCCCAACAGATGCTCGGCATGGGTCAACACCGACCGTCGATCGCTCGCCAGCCAACGCTTCTTGAGCAGCTCGTAGGTGCTGTATTGCTGCGAGTCTCGGTCCCGGTACGTGAACCACGCCGCTTCCATCGTGAGCGTTGGAAGCACGCGCAACGTTTCCTCGAGTTCGGGCTTGTCGGGGATACGACCGGGCCCGCTGCAGAACATCGTGAGCGATTGCCACAGATCGGGAGCGGAGACGACCGCTCGCAAGGCGACCAGGCCGCCGAACGAGTGGCCGAGCAGATGCGGCTGCTCCATGCCGTAATGCTCCGCCAATGCAATGGCATCGCGAGCGAGCGAATGCACGGTGTACGCGTCCGCTCGAGCGCTGTGTGCTGATTCGTGTTGACCACGGTTGTCGAAGGTGAGCACGCGGTATCCACGGAGCGACAGGTACGCACCGACTTCGGTGAAGTCCTCCTTGCTCCCCGTGTACCCATGGATCATGACAACGTCGGCTCTGTGTCGCGCCGGCTCGAAGAGTTGCACGGCAAGCGGCTCGCCCTGGATGGTCACAAAGTCGGTCATATGCACACCCTAAGCACGACGACCCGGGTGCATCACCCGGGTCGTCGTTCTCTAGGAAGGAGAGATGGAGGCTTAGATCTCGGCGTCTTCCGGTGTGCGGCGCAGATGCATCCAACCGAGGATCGAGAGGATGAACATAAGCGCTGCGAGTCCGTATGCACCGAGCGATGCGATCGACGCAACGGTGCCGATCGTGCCGAATGCGTACGCGGTGAGCAGGATGCTGCGGAGGCTTTCACCCTGGTACAGCAGGTCCTTCAGGCCGTTGAGCGAATCGACTTCGGCCTGCGCCTTTGCCTTCGCTTCCTTCTCGGCCGGCGTGCCCTCAGCCATGATGGCGACCATCGGCGCCTTCTCCATGATCTGTGCGGAGATCGTCGAGTAGGTCTCATCGGCCTTCTGGCCGGCGGACGTCAACGCGGTTTCCATGTGGCACTTGATGAGTGCGGCGTAGGCCTCTGCACCCGAGCCGGAATCAACGGCCTTGCCGGCCCACGAGGCGAGCGGCTTCAAGCAGTCGTTGTTGAAGGACTCGGCCGCACCGAAGGTGATCTTCTGTGCAACAAGCTGGTCGCGAACCGAGGAGGAGGCGAAGTTCGCGCCCCAGTTGAGGAGTGCGCCGGCGGCCAGAAGAACCGCTGCGAGGGCAAAGCCCGTGATGGAAAGGATCGTGTCAAAAGTCCGTCGCTTCATGGTTCACACGCTATTCCGGTGGGATTGTTAAGTTCGCTAGGCAAAAGTCCTGACCTCCTGTGATCAAACCCGCAGGCCGTCGGAACCGACCGTTCGTCGCGGCTAGCCTGAGCGCAAAGGAGGGCACTATGGCCCGACACCACCCCCACCGGGATGCACTCCGGGGCCGCGGCTACTTCAACCGCCTGGGCCCGGGGCTCGTCACCGGTGCGGCGGACGACGACCCCTCGGGCATCGGCACCTATTCGCAGATCGGTGCCGCTTCCGGATTCGGGCTGCTCTGGACTGCTCCACTGCTGCTTCCGTTCGCGATCGCCGTCCAGGAGACCTGTGCGCGACTCGCGCTTGCGAATCGGGCGGGCCTGGCGCGCATCATCAAGCGCAATTTCCCGAAGCCGGTCGTGGTGGGTGCGGTGACACTCGTCGTCGTGGCCAACACCGTCAACATCGCGGCAGATATCGCCTCGATGGCCGCTGCGATGCGACTCCTGATTCCGATACCGCAACTCCTCGGCGTCGTGCTGTTCACCATCGGGATCGGCGCCGCAGAGATCCTCATCCCCTATCACCGGTACGCGAAGGTGTTGCGCTGGCTCTGCTTGTCGCTGCTCGCCTACGTCGTGGTGCTCTTCACGTTGCAGGTGTCGTGGTCCGATGTGTTGCACGCCGTGGTGTCGCCGGCGATCACATGGGACCGCGCCACATTCGCCGGCATCATCGCGCTCGCCGGAACCACCATCTCGCCGTACTTGTTCGTGTGGCAAGCCGCTGAAGAACTCGAGGACATGCATTTCGGCGTTGCCGACATCTCGCGACCGCACGTCCGCTCCATGCGGATCGACGTGATGTCGGGAATGCTCAGCGGTGTCATCATCATGTTCGCGATCATGGTCACCACTGGTGCCACGTTGCACAACAACGGCATCACAAGCATCGATTCTGCAGAAGCCGCCGCTGCAGCTCTGCGGCCGCTCGCAGGCGATGCCGCGGGTTTCCTGTTCGCGCTCGGCATCGTCGGCACCGGACTGCTGGCCGTCCCGGTACTTGCGGGTGCATCGGCATACGCCGTCGCCGAACTCATGGAGTGGCCGGAGAGCCTCGAACGCAAGCCGAAACAGGCGAAAGCCTTCTACGGCGTGATCGCGGCATCGATGCTCGTCGGGCTCGCGCTCAACTTCCTCGATGTGAATCCGATGTACGGGCTGTTCCTCGCAGCCATCACCAACGGACTGGCCGCGCCAATCCTCCTGCTCCTCATCGGCGTCCTCGCCACCCGCCATCGCGTCATGGGCGAACTGCGAAGCGGATTCTTCAGCAGCGGGTTGCTGTTCCTTACCGTGATCGGCATGACAATCGCGCCGATCGCCTGGTTGCTGTCCTAGCGGGACCGGGCAATCCGCAACAGGGTGGTCTCGAGCACGACCTGCTTCTGCGAGGGATCGAGGCCGACGCCGTCGCCACCTTTCATCTGCGCGTCAAGCGTTGCAAGCAGCACCGCCGCGTCAGCAAGGGCGGATGGCTTCCATCGACGCAACTGGTCGCGGAGCGTGCGGAGTTTCCAGGGCTGGGCACCGATGTCGCGCGCAAGATCTGCATCACTCATTCCCGGCGGTGCCCCGGCAAGCCGGACAAGTGAGCGAAGTGCGCCGGCAGCGGACGACACCACAGCGGGACCGACATTCGGGTCGGAATCCAGCGCCCATCGCAGCGCGATGAGTGCGGGAACTGCGCGACCCTCCCAGATCGCATCGCTGATCGCCCACGTGGTGGCACCTGCCTGCCCCTCGTGATACTGCTCGACGTCGACGCCGTCGATCGGATCGGATTCGACGTCGGACGCGAGCTGACTCACCGCCGAAGCCAACGCACGGATGTCGTCGCCGATGGCGGCGCGCAATGTGCTCACCGCATTCGCCGTGACCTTGCGTTTGTGATGGCTGAACTCGGCAGCGATGAAGTCGTCCACGGCACGGCCCTTCGGCTTCTCCACGGTGACGACGTCCTGCACCGCCTTCTTCAACTTGTCGATGAACCCGCGGCCCTTCACGCCGCCGCCGTGCAGCAGGATGAGGAACACGCCATCGGGGTCTTCATCGATTACCGAGAGAATCGCACGCTGCGTGATGTCATCCGCATCCTCGACGCCGTCGACGACCACGATCGCGCCATCGTCGAGGAGGCGGAGCGCGGCGAGCGGGCGGCCCTGGGCATCTACGCAGGCGCCGTC